>CADCVT010000395.1 GCA_902806215.1 uncultured Solirubrobacteraceae bacterium
AGAGCCGCATCGACCTCGTCGACCTCGCGAGCGGCAACCGGCTCGCTGTGCTCCGCGACGACCGCTCCCAGCTCACGAACCCGTCGGTGCTCGGCGACGACGTCCTGTGGGTCGAGACGTCGCCCTACAGCCAGTCGGTCAAGCTCGCACCGCTCGACGGCAGCGCCCGCGCGAGGATCCTCATGCGGATCGCGCCGGCGATCCGCGCCGACAAGGGCTGGTCGACCTCGTACGGGCCCCACCGCCGCACGATCAAGCCCGAGCGGCCGGCCAAGACCGGCGACCCCGGCACGACGACAACGCTGTGGACGACGGCCCTCTCGGACGACGCGGCCTACGTGACGCGCCTGCGCGCCCGCGGCGGCGTCACGCGCCCCGAGATCCTGCGGCTCGCACGCTGACGAGCCACCACGCGCACGCGACCACCACGACGGCGCCGGCCGCGTCGAGCAACAGGTGGTTGGCGGTCACGACGGTGACCGCGACGACGAGCGCGGGATAGACCCAGCCGAACACGCGCAGCCACGCCTGGTCGCCGAGCCGCGCGAACGTCGCGCCCACCACGAGGGCGAACGCCACGTGGCCCGAGGGCATCGCCGCGTACGGGCTCTGCAGCATGTGCGCGGAGTCGGCCATCTCGCGGCCCCAGAGACCGCTCAGCGTGTCGGTGAACCCGGCGCCGGGCAGCAGCCGCGGCGGCGCGGTCGGGACGAGCACGTACAGGGCGACGAGCAGTCCCTGCGTGACGAGGAACAGATCGCGCACGAGCCGGAAGCGGTCGCGGCGCAGGTACCAGGTCCACACGAGCGCCCAGCCCGCGACGGGCACGTGGACGCCGACGTAGAACAGGCTCGAGGCCGTGAGCAGCCGGTCGCGCTCACGCGCCCACGCGTGGATCGCGGGTTCGACGTGGATGCCGAGCGCCCGCTCGGCGTCGACGAGCGCCTGACCGCGCGCGAGCGGCGCCGCGGCGTCGTCGCCGATGAGCAGCGCGGCGAGCGGGCACAGCGCCAGCGCGCCGAGCAGCACGAGGATCTCGCGCACGCCCGGTCGCGGCGCGGGAAGGCGTGCGACGACAGCGTGCATCGAGCCGCACTACCCAGCGGCAGGGCCCTCGCGCCGAAGGATGGCACCGGCGAACAACCACTGCCACGCGAGGCCCACGAGGATGAAGCCGCGCTGCCCGATGCCGGGCGCGTCGAGTCCGAGCAGGACGAGCACCGGGACGATCGCGAAGAGCGCGACGAGCAGCCCGAGGACGGCGAGGCGGTAGCCGCGCCGCGCGATGAGCCGCACCGAGGCCGCCGCCGCGATCATCAGCCCGGCGAACACGAACAGCGTGCCGAGGTCGTGCAGGCGACCGCCGAGGGTGCGCTCGACGCCGGCGGGCAGCTCGCCGCCGACGGTCTCGGTCGCGAACACCGCGGCGACGAGCAGCCCCGCGCTCGCCGCGGCAAGCGCGACGACGGTGATCCCGCGCGCGATCGGCCGTTGCGGCGCCCGCGCGGCGAGGACCGCGCAGGCCGCCGTCGCGAGCGACCACCCGGCGAACGCGGTGATCTGCAGCGGCTGCGTCCACCCGACGGCGTACTCGCTGACGAACCGCTCGGCCGGGTCGAGCCCGGGCCGCAGGACGTGCTCGAGCGCGACGATCCCCACGAAGAGCGCCAGGCCGGCGCGAGCCAGCGAGAACGCGGTCACCGAGGGGGTACGCGCGGGCCACCGCGAGGGATCGGGTCCCCACTCCGGCACGCGACCGCCATGAGGCGGTCCGGCCTCCCCGGCGACGGGGTCGACGTCCGCACGCCGAAGCCGGCCGCGGCGAGCCGCCGCTCGACCTCCTCGACGGACCACGGGCGGATGACCGCGTCGGAGACGTCGTCGCCGAGGCGTTCGACGACGTGAAGAAGATCTCCCTCCATCCGTCCGTCGCTGACGAAGCCCTCGCGTTCCAGGTGGCGGCCGCCTGCGTAGCGCTCGCGCGTCGCGTCGAGCTCGCGGACGTCGAGGACGAGCACTCCGCCCGGCTCGAGGTGCGCGGCGAACCGGTCGAGTACCGCCTGGCGGCCGTCGTCCTCGACGACGTCGTTGAGCACGCCGCGGCACGCGATCACGTCGAACGAGGCACCGAGGTCGAGCGACCGCAGGTCGGCGAGCGTCGCCGGCGCGTCGGGGACCCGGGCGCGCGCCTGCGCGAGCAGCGCCGGCGCGGCGTCGACCAGCGTGACGGCGTAGCCGCGCGCGGAGAACGCGAGCGCGTGGCGCCCCGTCCCGCACCCGGCGTCGAGCAGGAGCGCCGGCGGCGGGACCTCCTCCGCCACCGCGTCGACCCACGGCTCGACCGGGTCGTCGAACAGCGTGTCGTAGCGCGAGGCGTGCTCGTCGTAGAGCGGCCGCGTCACAGCGCGGCGAGCAGCTCGCGCGCGCTCGAGACGACCGCGTCGGCGTCGCTCAGGTCGTCGCGGCGAAACGGTCCCGTGGTGACGGCGACGCAGCGCACGCCGTCGGCGCGAGCACACGCGATGTCGTGCGGCGTGTCGCCGAGCACGACGGTGTCCTCGCGCGGGTACGGCACGCCGTCGGAGCCGGCCCGCAGCCGGGCGATCGGCGGCAGCGCCGCGCGGTCCTCGTCGTCCGAGCCGAAGCCGCCGTGCTCGCCGCCGAAGAACTCGCCGATCCCCGCGCGGTCGAGCTTGACTCGCGCGATCCGCTCGAGGTTGCCGGTGACGAGCGACAGCACGACGCCGGGCCGGTCGCGCAGCTCGTCGAGCACGTCGCGGATCCCCGGCGACAGGTGCGCCGACAGGTCGGGCCGGCAGCGTCGCCGGTACTCCTCGACCGCGACCCGCTTGAACTCGTGCATGCCGTCGTCGACCCGCTCGGTCGAGACGCCGAGCTGGAGGAGGATCGACCGCGCGATCCACGGATCGGTCCGCCCCGCGGTCGAGACCGTGGCCTGCGTCGGGTCGGACACGTGGTAGACGCGGTGGATCGCCGCGTGGATCGCGTCGCGATGGTCGTCCGCCGCCTTCAGCAGCAGGGTGCCGTCGATGTCGAACAGGAGCAACATGTGACGTCGCTCGAACGTCCCAGCTTGCGAGGACGGTAGAGCGAAATACATTCTTCCGCTTCATGGGCCTGGATGACGACCTCGCACTCGAACCTGTCGCGGATGGCGCCTACGAGGGGCTGATCGGGACCACCTGGTGGACGCCGCAGGGCCCGCTCGGCGGCTACGTCATGGCGTTCGTGCTGCGCGCGCTGACGCTGGCGATCGACGACGAGGCGCGTCAGCCGCGCTCGTTCACGATGCACTTCCTGCGCCCGCCGCAGGAGGGGCCGATCACCGTCCGCCCGATCGTCGAGCGCGTCGGGCGCTCGCTCACGTCGGCGAGCGCGCGGCTCGAGCAGGACGGCAAGCTCCTCGGCCTGTCGCTCGCCGCGTTCAGCGTGCCGCGGGAGAGCCCGCTCCTCGACCACCGGCCGTTCCCCGACGTCGCGCCGCCCGAGGGGCGTGAGCCGCCGCCGGAGCTGCCCGGCGCCAAGCGCACCGCGTTCACCGAGCTCGTCTCGATGCAGCACCGCTTCGGCGATCCGCCGTTCAGCCGGTCCGACGACGAGCTGACCGGCGGCTGGCTCGGCCTGCGCGAGCGCCGGCCGATCGACGCGCTCACGGTCGCGCTGCTGTCCGACGGCTGGTTCCCGGCACCGTGGCCGCAGCTCGCAGAGCTCGCGCCCGCGCCCACGATCGACCTCACCGTCCACTTCCGCTCGCCGCTCCCGCTGCCCGACGGGATGCTCCTCGGCCGCTTCCGCAGCACGCACGTGCGCGACGGGTTCTTCGACGAGGACGGCGAGCTGTGGGCCGAGGACGGGACGCTCGTCGCGCAGTCGCGTCAGCTCGGGCTGGTGATCGGCGCGAAGCGCTGACGCCGCGCTAGTGCCGCTCGCTGCGGATCCGCGCCCGCGCCTCGCGGTACCGGAAGGTCTCGAACGCGATCAACGCGACCCAGATGACGGTGAGCACGGCGAGCGCGATCAGGCCCGCCTCGGCGGTCGCGAGCGGGATGACCGCGAGGCACGCGATCGCGGCCACCGCCCGCGACGTCGAGAACGAGCCCACGTTGCGCATGCGGAACGCGATGTGCGCGAGCAGGTAGAGCGCGAGCCCGCCGCACAGCGCAACCGCCGGCATGTCCTTCAGCGGGTCCTCGACGTGCTCGACGATCTTCTTGACGCCGAGCGCGAACAGCACGACGCCGGCGATCATGGGCAGGTGCAGCAGCGCGTACGAGTCCCGCGCGATGCGCTGCTGCTCGGCGACCGCCGCCTCCCGGAAGCGTCGTTCGGCCACCAGCGCGACCACGTCGAAGTACGCCCACCAGAGCAGGCAGACGATTGCGATCGCGAGCATCGCGGCGGTGATCTCCCCCGACCCGAGCTCGATGCCCTCGAGCCCGACGCCGATCGCCACGATGGATTCACCAAAAGCGATGATCATGACCAGCCCGAACCGCTCGGCGAAGTGCTCGGCGTGCACCCTCCAGCCTTCGGCGCCGGCGGCGAGGACGATGCCGTAGTCGAGGATGACGGCCGCCAACCACATGAGGTCGCGCGTCGTCCCGTCGAACGCGGCGGCGCCGACGATGATCAGCCCCGCGCCGGGGATCATCGAGATCCCGAGCGCCGTCACGCCGCGCATCATCGCCGCGTCGCCGCGCGCCGCCACCGCGAAGAGCGCCGTGTGGAGGATCCTCACCACGAGGTAGCCGACGCCCCAGAGGACACCGTCGTCCGTGAACGCGCCGGGGGTCGCGAGCGCGCAGACGAGCATGGCGCCCATCGCGGCGAACATCACGAGCCGCGTCAGCGTCTGCTCGGGATCGACGTGGCTCGTCAGCCAGGCGTAGCCCGACCACGCCCACCACAGCAGCGCCAGCAGCACGATGCCGCGCCCGAGCTGCGAGAACGTCGGATCGTCGGCGAGGAACGCCGTGACCTGCGTCAGCGCGAAGACGAAGACCAGGTCGAAGAACAGCTCGAGCGGCGCGACGCGCGCCTCCGTGTCGTCCGCCCGGACGATTCGTCTGGACGGTGCGACGCTCGTGCTCACCGCACGAACTGTAGGAACGTCAGCGCGACGGCTCGCGCCGCACCCTCGCCGTGAGCACCTTGTTCTTGAACGGCTCGAGCACCTGGTTGCCCAGGAACCGGACCTGGACCCTCAGCACGCGCGACCGCCCGAAGCGCTTGCGGCTCGCGAAGCTCACCGTCGACCGGTAGCTGCAGTCGGGCCGCACCAGCGAGCGGCGCGTCGAGATCGTCTGCGTCCGGCGCTTGAACTGCACCGACACGAAGCCGATGCTGCCGCATGCCTGCTGCGCCGACAGGAACGTCGGCGGGATCACGCGGCCGCTGACCGTGAACCGGTACGGCGCCTTCAGGTCGGACTTCGGCGACAGCGACTGCGTCAGGCCCCGCGGGGGAAACCGGCGGGCGATCTCGTTCGGCGGCGGCGGGGGCGGAGGCGGCGGGGTCGCCGCCTGCTGCTGGGTGGCGGCGGGCGCCGGCGGCTCGGCCGGGAGCTCCACGGAGCCGATGTCGGTGTTGTCGCCGCCGGCGGGGTTCGCAGGCGAGCGGTCGATGGTCCGCTCTTCGCCGCGCTGGTCGGCGGCCAGGCGCTCCGGCGCCTCGCCCCGATCGACGGCCGGGCTGGCCCCGTCCGGCAGGTGCGTGGCCGTCGGTCCGCCGTTGTCGGCCAGAGCGCCGAGCTTCGGATCCTCGCCGATGACGTTGGCCGGCGTGTCGCTCGAGAAGAGCGGGGCATCGCCCTTCTGCTCGATCAGGCTGAACGCGAGATCGAAGCCGCCTCCCTCCGAGCCGTCGGCCCGGTCGAGGTCCTGCGGCTGGCCGGCCACGGTGTTGTCGGCGACGATCGTGCTCCTCAGCGGGATCGTCGCGCTCGTGCCGTCGTACGTGTTGAGCGAGAGGCCGCCCCCGCGGTTCGCGGTGTTGGCCGCGATGGTCGCGTTGTCGACGCTGATCGTGTCGGAGCTGTTGACGGCGTTGGTGCTGTTGCCGCCGAAGCTGATTCCGCCGCCGGTGTCGGCGTTGTTGCGCGAGACCGTGCTGTTGCTCACCGAGAACGGCCCGTCGGCCGGGGTCTCGTTGGCGAGCGAGATGCCGCCGCCGGTCGCGGTGGCCTTGTTGTCGGACACGGTGCTGTCCGACAGCGTGAGCGAGTCGCCGCCGGGCAGGCCGGCCACGAAGAGGCCGCCGCCGTCCTCGCCCGCGGTGTTGCCCGAGATCGTGGACCGGAGGATCGTCGCGGCCGAGGTCTGGTCGTACTTGCCGACACCAACGGACTCGATCGCGATGCCACCGCCGTCGCCCGCCGCGCGGTTGCCCGAGATGACCGAGTCGATGACGTCGAGGTCCGCCCGGCCGAACGGCAGGTCGATCGCCCCGCCGGTGCTACCGCTGCGGTTGTTGGCGATCTCGGACCGCGCCACGGTGAGGGCGCCGGAGACGCTGAGCGCACCGCCGCCCTCGTCGCCGGCGACGTTGTCGCGGAGCTCGCTGTTGGTGATGGTGACCGACGCCTGGTTGGCCTCGTACTTGAAGTTGTCGTCGCCCGGGAGGCCAGCCGCGATCGCGCCGCCGCGGACGGCAGTGCTGTCGGAGACGACCGAGTTCGTTATGAGCAGCGAGCTGCCGGGGGTCGCGTAGACCGCGCCGCCACGCTCGCCCTCACCGGCATCGGCATCGGTCAGCGTGAGCCCGCTGATGGTCGCCTGGTCGTCGACCCGGAAGATCCGCGAGTCGCCGGTGCCGTCGTCGTCGGGGTCGCCCGAGACGCTGATGACGTTCTTGCCCGGGCCGTCGATCTTGACCCCGTAGTCGATCCTGATCTGGTCCTGGGTGAGCTCGATCTCGCCGGTGAGGCCGCTCTTGAACGTGATCAGGTCCGAGTCGTTCTCGGCGTTGGCCTCCTCGACGGCCTCGCGCAGCGTGCAGCCGTTGCCGGTGCCCTCGGCCTCGCATTCGCCCGCCTCGGTGTCGGCGAGCG
>CADCVT010000396.1 GCA_902806215.1 uncultured Solirubrobacteraceae bacterium
GCCGTGGCGGCGGTCAAGCGCGACGTGCCGCTCATCCCGGCGGCGATCGGCGCGGCGCTGCCGGTCGGTCTCGGCCAGCTCGGAAGCCATCGCGTTGAACGCGCGCGCCAGCTCCCCCACCTCGTCCCGACCGCCCTCGCGCACCCGCGTGCCGTACTCGCCGCGCGCCATCTCGCGCGCGGCCCGCGCCATCTCCCGCAGCGGCTTCGTCATCCCGCGCGCGAGCACCTGGACGAGGACGAGCGCGAGCAGCGCCGCGCCGATCGCCGCCGGGATGAGCGGCACGTCGCGCTTGACCGCCGCCACGGCCGCGACGTCGCTGACGACCACGCCCGCGACGATGACCACGCCGAGCTTGACCTTGATCGACGAGAGGCGATCGAGCGGTCTCACGGCTCGAACGCGTATCCGACGCCGTGCGCGGTGCGGACGTGCTCGGATCCGACCTTGCGCCGCAGCGCCGCCACGTGGGTGTCGACCGTGCGTGGCCCAGACCCGTCGGCGTAGCCCCAGACCTCCGAGAGGAGGCGGTCGCGCGAGAAGACGATGCCCGGCGAGCGGGCCAGGTGGACGAGCAGGTCGAACTCGGTCGGGGTGAGGTGGACCTCGTCCCCCGAACGGCGCACACGACGGCCCGCGGTGTCGATCGAAAGATCGCCTGCAGAAATTGGCGTGTCAGAACTACTGTCCGTGACGCGCTCGATCCGGCGCAGGATCGCCTTCACCCGAGCCACGAGCTCGCGGGGGCTGAAGGGCTTCGTCACGTAGTCGTCGGCACCCATTCCGAGCCCCACGAGGACGTCCGTCTCGGCGTCGCGGGCGGTGAGCATGAGCACCGGGACGGCGCGCTCGGCCTGGATGCGCCGGCAGGCCTCGAGGCCATCAAACCCAGGAAGCATCAGGTCCAACACGACCAGATCGGGCTTCGACCGTGCGCAGAGCTCGACGCCCGACGGGCCGTCCGCGGCCACCTCGACGGCGAAGCCCTCGGCCCGCAGGCGGGCGGCGACCGCGTCGGCGATCGCGGCTTCGTCCTCTACGACGACGATGGTCTGAGCAGCCACGGCGGGGACTCTAGGAAGGGCATGTACGGACCGATTCCGAAGGTTGTGTGGGAGTCGTGGAGAAAAGTACGGAACCTTTTGGGTGCTCGGACAGTTAAGGTGGTCGAGTTCCTGCCTACCAGGAGTAGATCGTGGAAGCCTCTGCCCTACGCGCACCCGCTGGCATCACCCGACTCGCCATGCCGAGTGCGCTTCTGCGCCTGCGGTCGGACGACCAGCTCGTCCAGCTGTTCCGGCAGGGCAACGAGGAAGCGTTCCGGATCATCCACGACCGCTACCGGGCGAGGCTCTTCGCGTACACGCGTCAGATGCTCGGCGGATCGCGCTCGGACGCCGAGGACGCGCTCCAGGACGTCTTCCTGCGCGCCTACAACGCCCTGCGGGTCGACAACCGTCCCGTCGCGCTGAAGGCCTGGCTCTACCGCGTCGCCCACAACCGCTGCATCGATCACCTCCGCCGGCCGGTCCCGGCCGCGAACGAGGTCTTCGAGATGTCGCGCACGCCGATGCCCGACCCGATGGCCGAGGTCGAGCGGCGCGACGACCTGCGCCGCCTGGTCGCCGACGTCCAGCGCCTTCCCGAGCAGCAGCGCTCCGCGCTCCTCATGCGCGAGATGGAGGGCCTGTCGTACGCCGACCTCGCCGAGGCGCTCGACGTGAGCGTCCCCGCGGTGAAGTCGCTGCTCGTGCGCGCCCGCATCGGCCTGACCGAGGCGATGGAGGCACGCGACACCGCCTGCTGCGACATCCGCGACGACCTCGCCCTCTCCTTCGGCAAGGGCGTCCGCGCGAGCGCGATGGCCCGCAAGCACATGCGCGAGTGCGACGGCTGCCGCGACTACCGCACCCAGCTGCGCGCGGTCTCGCAGGGCCTCGGCGCGCTGAACCCCGGCTCGCACGTCGGGCTGCTGGCCAAGCTCCTCGGCCTCGGCGGCGCCGGCGGCGCCGCCGGCAGCGCCGCGAGCGGCGGCGCGATCGTCGCCAGCGGCGGCGTGGTCACCGCGACCACGGCGAAGGTCGCCGCGATCGTCTGCTGCGCGACCCTCGTCACGGGCGGAGCCGCCGAGCTGCGCGAGCGCACCGGCAACGGGACCTCCCCGTCGGCGAGCAAGGCCGACAAGGCACGGAGCGCGCCGACCACGGTAACCCCGACGTTCAGCGAGCGCACGACGCCGATGACCGTCGGCGCGGCCGCAGCGCCGATCAAGGCGCAGGCCGCAAAGGCGCGCAGCGCCGCCGCCGCGCGCGACAGCAGCGTCCTCGGCGCCACGGCGGTGGCCGAGCAGGACGCGATCGGCGCGCACCTCGACCACGAGGACTCCGCCGTCGTCGCTCCCGGCGAGCCCACGTCCACCCAGGACGCCAGCGGTGGCGCCCTCGCGCCGACGGCCGAGGACAGCACGCCTGCGCCCTCCTCCTCCACCGAGGAGAAGCCGACGGCCAGCAGTGGCGAGCCCGGAGCGACCGCGGTGACCGCGGTGACCCAGGGCGGCCCGACCGTCGCGGAGGCCGAGCCCACGACGGACGAGCCCGAGACCGAGATCGCCGCCGGTCCCGGCGGCGCCGCGGCACCGCCGAACAACTAGTGACCTGAGTCGGAGATTCGTGTGCAGCTGGCGGATGCCGAATCGTGGCTGCCCGTTACCGGCATTCCCTGTCGTACTGGTTGTCCGGCTGGGAATGCCGGGCGCGGGCAGGCGCGATAACGGGGCCGCCAGATTCCCGCGAATCTCTGACTCAGGGCACTAGGACCGCGCACCGTTCCACGCGGGACGGCTACTGTCCCGCGCCGTGGAGCGTTACCTCGCCACCCTCGATCACGAGCAGCTGCTCGTCCGCCGCGGGACCCGGTCGGGCGTCTTCTGCGTCGTCGCCGTCCACTCGACCGCCCGCGGGCCCGCGCTCGGCGGCTGCCGGATGTGGACCTACGAGGACTCCCGCGCGGCCGTGCGCGACGCGCTGCGCCTGTCGCGCGCGATGACCTTCAAGTCCGCGGTCGCGGGGCTTCCCCTCGGCGGCGGCAAGGGCGTGATCATGCTGCGCGGCGAGCTGTCCGCGCGGGCGCGCAAGGACGCGCTGCGCGACTTCGGCGACACGGTCGACGCGCTCGACGGCGCGTACGTGACGGCGGAGGACGTCGGCACGTCGGCGCGTGACATGGAGACGATCGCCGATCAGACCAAGCGCGTCTCCGGGCTCTCCCGCAAGCGCGGCGGGTCCGGGGATCCGAGCCCGTACACCGCGCTCGGTGTGGTGACCGCGATCGAGGTCTCGTGCGAGCGGGTCTTCGGGACGCCGTCGCTGAAGGGGCGCTCCATCGCGGTCGTCGGCCTCGGCCACGTCGGCGCGCGGATCGCGAAGTCGCTGGCCAAGGCCGGGGCGACGCTGCTCGTCTCCGATATCGACCCGGGCAAGAAGGCGCTCGCCGACGACCTCGGCGCGAAGTGGGTCACGCCGGAGAAGGCGCTGACCGCGCCGGTCGACGTGTACGCGCCGTGCGCGCTGGGCGGGATCCTCGACCACGACAGCGTCCCGCGCCTGCAGTGCGGCGTCGTCGCCGGAGCGGCCAACAACCAGCTCGCCGACGACGGGATCGCCGACCTGCTGAACGCCCGCTCGATCCTCTGGTCGCCGGACTTCGTCGCGAACGCCGGCGGCATCATCAACATCGCCGTCGAGCTCGACAAGGGCGGCTACGACCCGGCGCGCGCCAAGCGGCGCGTCCGGGGGATCGGCGACACCCTCAAAGGGATCTACGACGACGCCGAAGGCATGGGAGCGACGCCGCTGACCGCCGCGATGGAGCGCGCGCGCCGCAACCTCGAGCAGGCCGGCGCGACGATGGGCCGCGCAGACGCGCCCGAGCCGGTCCCGGTCGAGCGCTACTGAGAGCGCCGAACGTACGTCGTGCCGGGCCAGAGCCCGGCAGCGCGTACGTTCGCGGCCGTCAGACGTGTGCGTCGCGCAGGGCGGCCGGGATCTCCGGGCGCTCGACGCCCTCGCGGAGCTGGCCTCCGGCCTCGAGCTTCTCGAGGTGCGCTCCGAGCGTCACCGCCGCCGCGAGGCGCAGCGCCGGCGGCGCGTCGTCCCAGGCCGCGTCGAGCATATGGTCGACGGTCCGGCACCCGCGCTCCAGCGCCGCGAGCAGCCGCTGCTCGCGGTCGAGGCGGTGAGTCACGTACTGGGCGAGCTTCGCGTCCGGGTCGTCGACGACCGGGCCGTGGCCCGGGCAGATGAGCTCGAGCCCGCGGCGGCGAAGGTCGCGCAGCGCTTGCAGGTACTCGACGAGATGGCCGGTGATGAAGACCGACCCCGACCCGAGGACCGCATCGCCGGTGAACGCCACGGCGTCGTCGAGGACGTACGCGACGTGGTCGCTCGTGTGGCCGGGCGTCGGCACGACCTCCAGCGGCCCCGGTCCGAGCTTCGCGCCCGTCCGCTCGACGAGCGCCGGGACCGCCTCGGCGTGATCGTGATGGTGGTGCGTGAGCGCGATCCCGCCGGCGCCGCCGCGCCGCTCCGCCTCGGCGACCACCGCGTCGACGTGCTCGGAGAGCAGCGGCCCCGGGTCGACGATCCAGCACGGGTCTCGCCCGACGAGATAGGTGTTCGTGCCGGTCAGCGTGAACGGCCCCGGGTTCTCGGCCCGGACGAGCGCGACGTCGTGACGTTCGAGCGTCACCCCTGGGCGAA
>CADCVT010000397.1 GCA_902806215.1 uncultured Solirubrobacteraceae bacterium
GACATCGCGTTGGTCCGGTAGAAGATCGCGATCTCCGACAGCGAGCCGCCCTCGTCGACGTGCTTGTCGACCTCCCCGACGACGTACCGCGCCTCGGCGTGCTCGTCGTCGAGCTCGCGGACCTTGATCGGGTCGCCCGCCCCGTTGTCGGTCCACAGGTGCTTGGGCTTCTGAGCACGGTTGTGCGAGATGAGCGAGTTCGCCGCGTCGAGGATCGTCTGCGACGACCGGTAGTTCTGCTCGAGCTTGATGACCGCCGCATCCCTGTACTTCTCTTCGAAGCTCAGGATGTTCTGAATATCAGCTCCCCTGAATGAGTACACCGACTGCGCATCGTCCCCGACGACGGCCAGATTCTGGTGCTGGGTCGTCAGGAGCTCGAGCCAGCGGAACTGGGCGTGGTTCGTGTCCTGGTACTCGTCGACGAGGATGTGGCGGAAGGCGCTGCCGTAGCGGTCGCGGACCTCGGGGAAGAGCTCGAGCACGTTGACCGCTCGGACGAGGAGGTCGTCGAAGTCCATCGCGTTGTTGCGCAGGAGCTCGCGCTCGTAGAGCTCGTAGGCCTCGGCGACCGTCTGCTCGAAGTACGAGCCCATGAGCTGCTTGTAGGCCTCGGCGTCGCGGAGCTTGTTCTTCGCGTCGGAGATCTGGTTGTGGACGGCGCCAGGCGTGAAGCGCTTGGGGTCGACGCCGAGGTCGTCGAGGCAGCGCTTGAGCAGGCGCCGGGCGTCGCTCTGGTCGTAGATCGTGAACTGCTTCGTGTAGCCGAGCCGCGGCGCCTCGGCGCGCAGCATCCGCGCGCACGCGGCGTGGAAGGTCATGACCCACATCGCCCGCGCCCGGCGGCCGAGCAGCCCCTCGACGCGGTCGCGCATCTCCTGCGCGGCCTTGTTCGTGAACGTGATCGCGAGGATCTCGTTGGCCCGGGCCCGGTTCGTGTGGTTGAGGAACGCGATCCGGTGCGTGAGGACCCGAGTCTTGCCCGATCCGGCACCCGCGAGGATGAGGAGCGGCCCGTCGCCGTGGGTCACCGCCTCGCGCTGCGGCGGGTTGAGCCCCTCCAGGAGCTGCTCGATGTGCTGGTCGGTGGCGGCCACGAACGATCCAGCATAGGGTCGGTTCCGGCGCGAACGACCGCCTCGGCCGGACGCCCTCGCTCAGTGCGGTGCCCGCCACATGAGCCAGAGCTTCGGCCCGCCCCGCGGCATCATCACCTCGCCGGTCACCCGGAAGCCGTGGCGCTCGTAGAAGACGAGGTTGCGCTCCTTCGAGCTCTCCAGGTAGGCGGGCACGCCCTCGCGGTCGCAGCGCTCGAGCATCGGCGCGATCAGCCGCGTCCCGAGGCCCGTCCCCTGTGCCTCCGGCGACACGCCGAGGACGTTCAGGTAGTAGTGCGGCTCGCCAGGGTGCGCACTGTCGACGTGGTGCGCGCCGACGAGGAAGAGCGGCGTCCGCCGCGTCGCGATCCGCATCCGCGCGAGCTCGGCGAACCCGATCTGCCAGCGGTCGGGCGCCGTCCACAGCGCCGCGCCGCGCCGCTCGTCGTCGCAGAAGACCATCTCGTCGGGGACGAGCGTGCGCAGGCGCTCGCGATAGAACCGGCCGAGCTGCGCCGGGCGCCGGCGCTCGGAGGGCAGGCTCCACGAGGCGACCGGGTCGTCGTGGAAGGCCTGCGCCAGCGAGCCCTGCAGGGCGGGCGCGTCGTCCTGGGTCGCGAGACGGATCACGGCACCGAAGACCCTAGTCTGCGGGTCGTGACGACGCTGCCCGAGGAGGTTCGCGCCCACGCCGCGCACGTCGCGGCCAACGCTCGCTGGGTGCGCATCGACCTCGACGCCGCGAGCGCCGTCGAGCCGCCACCCGAGCCCGAGCTCGATCCCGAGCGCCACCTCCTCGACGGTCCGGCCGGCGACGTCGCGACCTACCTGCTCACGCTGACGGCGATCAACTTCGGCTCGGGCTGGTTCCCCACGCTGCGTAAGCGCCGCGGCATGTCCGGCTACTTCACCGTCGCCTCCTCGCTGGCCGACCGCTTCCGCGAGCACGGGCCGTGGACCAACGAGCAGCTGCGCGGCCTGACGACCACCGAGGTCGCCGCGACGCTCGGGCAGGCGCCCGACCACGAGCTCATGTCGCTGTTCGCCCAGGCCCTTCGCCAGCTCGGGGCGTTCCTGGGCGACCGCACGGCGCTCGAGCTCGTCGAGAGCGCCGGCGGCTCCGCCGACCGACTCGCGCGGATCGTCAGCAGCGGCATGAGCATGTGGAACGACCGCGGCTTCTACAAGCGCGCGCAGATCCTCGCGAGCGACCTCGCGCTCGCCGGCGTCGCTCGCTTCGGAGACCTCGACAGCCTCACGATCTTCGCCGACAACCTCGTGCCGCACGTCCTGCGCTGCGACGGCGTGCTCGTCTACGACGACGCCCTCGCCGAGCACATCGACGCCGAGCTGCTGCTCGTCCACGCCGAGCAGGAACGGGAGATCCGCGCCTGCGCCGTGCACGCGTGCGTCGCGATCGCGCGCAGCCTCGACGTCTCGGAGCCGACCCTCGACATGTCCCTGTGGAACCGCGGACAGCAACCGGTCTACAAATCCCGACCGCGTCATCGCTCCCGCACCGTGTTCTACTGATCTTGGACGCAACTGCGGTTGACACGGGTTCCTGCCGATCAGGGGTTTGTGCGCCGCCAAGTTCTCCTCGCTTCCCTGCTGACCCTCGCGGTCACGCCTGCCGCGGCGTCCGCCGCCACGATCACCGAGTCGGTCCCGCTTCCCGGCGGTGTCACCGAGCCCAGCTTCGCGGTCCCGTACCCCGGCAGCAGCGACGTGCTCGTCGCCGACTGGGCCACCGACAAGATCTGGCGGCTGCCGAGCACCCCGTTCGCCGGCAACGGCAACGAGGTCGGGCCGCTGGGCGACGGGGGCGCGCCGCTGAGCGCGTCGCTCGCATCGCCGTCCGCGATGGCGTTCCGCCGCGACGGCGGGCTCCTCGTGGCCGACACCGACCACCACCGCATCCGGCTGATCAAGGGCGGCGTCGTCACGACCGTCGCCGGCAGCGGCGAGGACGACGGCGGCGGCGACGGCGGCCCGGCGACCGACGCGGACCTGCTGCATCCGACGGGCGTCGCGGTCCTTCCGGACGGCGAGAGCTTCCTCATCGCCGACTCGGCCAACCACCGCATCCGTCGCGTCGATGGCGACACGGGCCTCATCCAGACCATCGCCGGCAACGGCACGGACGCCGAGGTCGACGGGCCGCCGCTGGCCGCCTCGTTCAGCTTCCCGCAGGCGCTTGCGGTGAGCGCGAACGGCAAGAAGCTCTACGTCGTCGACCGCGTCGGGCGCACCCTGCGCAAGATCCACCTCGACTCCAACGGCGACGTCGCGACGCTCGCGGGTCCCGCCTCCGGCGACACCACGCCGGCGAACCCGTGGGATCACGTCCCGCCGACTGGCACCTTCGCCCATGACGACAGCGCGCTGACCGCCGGCTTCTCGCCGATGGGCCTGCTCGTGCTGGCCGACGACTCGTTCATCGTCTTCGACGCCGGCAACGACCGCGTGCGCCGCATCAAGAACGGCGACGTCGAGACGATCGTGGGCACCGGCGTCCGCGGAGACGGCCCGGACGGTCTCGACGCATTGGCCACCGACCTCAACAGCCCGGTCGGCGGCTACGTCAACGCGGACAAGGACCTCGTGGTCGTCGACGCCGGCAACCGCAAGCTGCGCACGATCAAGGGCCTCCAGCTGCCGTCGGTCGTCAAGGACCCGCCGGCCAAGGTCGACCAGCTCCCGGCCGAGCCGGTCACGCCGCCCGCCGAGCCGCTGCTGCCCGTGCCGCTCGCCCCGGTCCCGGCCCCCCAGATGGGCAAGTCCGTCGGCGTCAAGCCCGGCAGCGGCGTCGTCCGCTTCCGCCGCGCCGGTGGCCGCTCCTTCACCCTCCTGACCGAGGGCGCCTCGGTTCCGGTCGGCTCGGTGCTCGACACCCGCGAGGGCTCGGTCACGCTGAGCAGCGCGACCGGCGGCGGGAAGGTCCAGAGCGCGAGCTTCTCCAACGGCATGTTCGAGGTCCGCCAGAAGCCCGGCTCGGCCGTCACCGACCTGCACCTGCGCGGCACGCTCACCGGCTGCCCGAAGGCCTCGTCCAAGCCCACCGCCCGCGCCGCCGGCAAGAAGCGCCCGACGCGCCGCCTGTGGGGCGACGGCAAGGGCAAGTTCCGCACGCACGGCTCGTCGGCGGTCGCCACGGTCCGCGGCACGAAGTGGCTGACCGAGGACCGGTGCGACGGCACGCTCGTCAAGGTCCAGCGCGGCGTCGTCGACGTCACGCCGGTCCGCGGCGGCAAGACCGTCAAGGTCCGCGCCGGCGGCCAGCGCTTCGTGCGCCAGCGCCGCGCCCGCTAGGTCAGCGGATCGGTCAACCGCCGGCGGGGTTGGGACCCCGGACCGGACGCAGCGGCCGCACGTCGGCCTGCTCGCCGCTCGACGCGTCGCGCTCGAGCGCGGCGATGCGCCGCGCCAGGTCGCGGATCGCGTCAGCGATCGGGTCGGGCAGATGGACCCAGTTGGCGTCCGGGCCCTCGGGCCGCTTGCCGTCGACGCGGACCGGATGGCCGGGGTTGCCGACGACGGTCGAGTTCGGCGGCACGTCGGAGATCACGACGGTGTTCGCGCCGATCTTCGCGCCGTGGCCGATCGTGATCGGGCCGAGCAGCTTGGCGCCGGAGCCGATCGTCACGTTGTCCTCGACCGTCGGGTGGCGCTTGCCGGTCGCGAAGCCGGTGCCGCCGAGCGTGACGCCCTGGTACAGGGTCACGTTGTCGCCGATCTCGGTCGTCTCCCCCACGACGACGCCCATCCCGTGGTCGACGAAGAAGCCGTCGCCGATGTGGGCGCGCGGGTGGATCTCGATGCCGGTCACCGAGCGCGAGGCCATCGACATCATCCGCGGGAGGACCGGCAGCCCGATCTCGTCGAGCGCGTGCGCGACGCGGTGGGTGAGCAGCGCGTGCACGCCGGGCCACGTGGCGAGGATCTCGGCGGTGGTCACCGCGCGAGCCGCGGGGTCGCGATCGCGGACCGCCTGCACGTCACGGGTGACCTCCTTCAGGACCCGGACGGCCGTGCCGAGGCCGAACATGCCTGTCAGGGTAACGTCGGCCGAAGGCTCCGAGCTTGCGAGGGCCGTAGGACGAAACGACATGATCCGCGTGCTCATCCTCCACGGCCTCGACGGCTCCGGGCCGGACCACTGGCAGCGGTGGCTCGAACAGCAGCTCAGGGAGGCCGGCCACGAGGTCGTCTTCCCCGATCTCCCGAACCCGACCAACCCGAAGCGGAGCGAATGGCTCGCGACGCTCGAACCGCTGCGCGAGAGCGCGGACACCGTCGTCTGCCACTCACTCGCCTGCTGTCTCTTCCTTCATCACCGAGCCGGCGGCGGTCCGGAGGCGCGCCGGGCGCTCCTGGTCGCACCACCGTGCCGCGACGATGTCCCCGAGATCGCCGACTTCCTGCCGGCACCGACGACAGCAGGCCTCGTTCCCGAGGCCGAGCTCTGGGCGGGCGACGACGATCCCTACTGCCCGGCAGGTGCCGGCTCGGTCTACGCGGTCCCGCTCGGGATCCCGTACGACATCAGTGAGGGCACGGGCCACCTCAACCCCGACGTGGGGCTCGGTCCCTGGCCGCGGGTGCTGGAGTGGGTGCTCTCAGGTCAGGGCGCGAAGAACGGCATCGAGACGTAGCGCTCGCCGCTGTCGGGGAGCACCGTCACGATCCGCTTGCCCTTGGACTCCGGGCGCTTGGCGACCTCGATCGCCGCCCACATCGCCGCACCGCAGCTCAGCCCCACGAGCGCGCACTCGCGCCGCGCCAGCAGCTGAGCCGTCTCGATCGCGGCCTCGTCGCTGACCGGGATGACCTCGTCGATGACCTCGCGGTTGAGGACCGGCGGCACGAACCCGGCGCCGATCCCCTGGATCTTGTGCGGCCCCGGTGACCGGCCGCTGAGCACCGCGCTCGTCGCGGGCTCGACGGCGATGATCGTCGTGTCGGCGTTGCGCTCCTTGAGCACCTCGCCCACGCCGGTGATCGTCCCGCCCGTCCCTACGCCGGCCACGAACACGTCGACGCGGCCGTCCATCGCCTCGAGGATCTCGGGCGCGGTCGTGCGCCGGTGGACGTCGGGGTTCGCGGGATTGGAGAACTGGTCGGGCAGGAAGACGTCGGGGTCCTTGGCCATCGCGCGCGCCGCGTCGATCGCCTCGTTCATCCCGCCGAGTGACTGCGTCATCTCGACGCGCGCGCCGTACAGGCGCAGCAGGCGCTCGCGCTCGCGGCTCATCCCCTCGGGCAGCGCGAGGACGAGGTCGTAGCCCTTGGCGGCGCAGACGAACGCCAGCGCGATGCCGGTGTTCCCGCTGGTCGCCTCGACGATCGTCGTGCGGCCGGGCTCGATGCGGCCCTCGCGCTCGGCGGCGTCGAGCATGGCGATCCCGATGCGGTCCTTGACGCTCCCGCCGGGGTTGAACGACTCGAGCTTGCCGTAGAGCTCGGCCTCGACGTCGTCGGGGAGGAGACGCGTGAACTGGAGCATCGGCGTCCGGCCGATGTGCTCGGCCATCGTCTGGGGGATCCGGGTCGCGAGCCGCACCCTTCGCAGGCTATCCATCCCGCGTTTCGGCGCGCGGACGTTCGGCAATCGCTCAAGCGAGCGCAACGCAGATCCGATGGACGGAGCAGAGCGAGGGGCCCCGAAGAGGGGCTCCCCGTCGTTAAGCGGCTTCGGCGGCGGCGAGGCGGATGGCGGTGGCGCCGGTGAGGACCGTCGCGAAGAGCTGGGCGAGCACGCGCGCGCGGTGGATCTCGCTGCGGTGCCAGGGCCGTCCCTCGGGCGCCATGAGCTCGAGGACGCCGTGGGTGGAGCCGCCCGTCTCGATCGGCAGGACCAGCAGGCGGCCGGCCGCGGTCGCGAACTCCGGGCGCGTCTCGTCGTAGCGCACGGCGCTCGTCAGCGGCGTGCCGCCGACGGTCACGAGCGTGCCGTCGCCGAGGATTCGGCGCAGCGCGGCGCGCTCGGCGCCGAGGTCGCGGCAGACCTCGTCGAGGGCGCCGGGGATCTGGCTCGGGCCGCGGACGGCGCCGACCGTGGTGGCGACGCGCTCCAGCCGGGCCTCGTCGGAGCTGTGCTCGTTGCTGCGGCCGTGCAGCGCCTCGTGCCAGGCCGAGTAGCAGGCCGAGGTGGCGGCGCCGTCGACCTCGGGCCACGGGCGACCGGGAGGCGCGAGCGCGTAGCCCTGGCCGTAGGTGACGTCGAGCTCCGCGAGCGTGCGCAGGTCGGCCATCGTCTCGATGCCCTCCGCGCAGATGAGGCTGTCGATGCTGCGCGCGAAGCGCACGAACGAGCCGATGAGCGCGGCGCGGTAGTCGTCAGTCGACACGCCGTGCACGAGCGCGCGGTCGAGCTTGATGATGTCGGGGCGCAGGCGCACGAGCTGGGTGAAGCCCGCGTAGCCGGCGCCGGCGTCGTCGACCGCGGTGCGGGCGCCGCGGCCGCGCAGCTCCTCGAGGACTGCGTGCAGGCTGGGCGCGGCGGTGACGAGCTCGTTCTCGGTGATCTCCACGACGACCTTCGTCAGGTCGTCGGGCAGCGCCTCGCGCACCTCCTCGGATGCGAGCGACGACGGCGAGACGTTGACCGACAGGAACGCGGCGGTCGGGCGGCCCGGCGCGTCGAACGCGGCGCGCAGCGCGGCGGCCTCCAGGCGCGGCCCGAGGCCCGCGCGGTGCGCCTGGGAGAACCAGACGTTCGGCGGGCTCGCGGTGGTGCCCGGCGCGCTCGTGAAGCGCGCGAGCGCCTCGAAGCCGGCGATGCGGGCGGTGCGCAGGTCGAGCAGCGGCTGGAACTGGGCCTTGACCAGGCCGTCGCGCTCGAGAAGCGACAGGATCTCCGCGCGCTGCTCCTCGGCGCGGCGGAACCAGGTCAGGCGCTCGCGCTCCTCCTCGGTGCCGGCGGCCGCCTCGGCGTCCTCCTCGGCGGCGGCGAGCGCAGCGTCGTAGACCTCGAAGCGGCCCTTGCC
>CADCVT010000398.1 GCA_902806215.1 uncultured Solirubrobacteraceae bacterium
CATGCCGCGCGACCCTGCTGCCTTCGCCGAGCTGGTCGAGCGCGCAGTCGCGCTCGTCGGACTCCTCCATGACGTCGGCCATCCACCCTTCTCGCACATCCTCGAGCCGCTGTACGAAGATCTCATGCGCGACGGGTTCACGAACGAACGGGACGAGACGTCCGTCGGCCCGCCGCTCAACGGGCCGTTCCACGAGGTCGCGGGCACACACCTGACGCGTCAGCTGCTCTCGGCGCACCTGGCTGATCCCCTGGCGTCGTTGACCCGGCGGGTGTACGAGGCCGACCCGGACCGCGAGACGTGGGCAGGGGCGCTCCACAGCATCGTCGCGAGCGAGGTCGATGTCGACCGTCTCGACTACCTGATGCGCGACGGCCAGAAGGCCGGTACCGAGTTCGGCGAGATCGACTACGAGCGGCTCATCGATGCCCTCGAGCTCCATCGCACCGAGGACGGGTTCAAGATCGCCCCCGGTATCCGCGCTCGGTCTGCCGTCGAGACTTTGCTGGTGCAGCGGACGCAGTCGTACAAGTGGATCACGTTTCACCCGCGCGTGGTCGGAGCGAACCTGGCGCTCGTGCGAGCCCTCGAGCGCTTCCTCGACGTCGGCGAGGTCCGCACGGCGCTTCATGATGAGAACGTCTCGATCCGCGGTCAGGAGCGCCCCCTACGCGACCTTTTCGGACCTCTGCGACCGAACCTGAACTACCTCGTGCCCGGGCGCGCCGAGCTTGCTCTTGCCATCCGCGGGATGCCCCAGGACGACGCGCGAAGAGACGAAGGGACGGAGCTCCCGGCGGGGCTGGTCGACCAGATGGTAATGGAGGCGCAGGACGAGGCCATGCTGCTCGACGTCGTGCGCGAGGAGATCCAGGCAGGGGTCGACGACGCTTCGGTCACCGAGAGCCTCAAGCGCGCGTCGCTGGTGGCGCGCACGCTGCTCGCCGAGTCCGGAACCGCGATGCAGCCGGGCGCTCGATCAGAGCTGACCCGTCTGGTGACCTACGTGCGGGCGGCCCTGTTCCGGTCGAAGAACTACATCCCCGTTTGGAAGACGGTCGAGGAGTTCAGCGGCATTGTCGACAGCCTCATGGAGTACGGCCTGCGGACGGTCGTCGAAGACCTCTTCGAGGAGGTCCTGACCGATCCGGCCGCTGCCGGCGCGGCACCGTGGCTCACGGCGGAGCGCGATGTCGTCCTCTCCCTCCTCGACCGCGACCCGATCGCTGGCGTGAACCACATCGTTCGGACGCTCCTCGCCGAGGAGAAGCCGCGCCAGCTGCTGACGACGAGCCTCAGCGCGCATCGCACCTCCTTCCTCAACCACGACGGCTTCTGGGAAGTCGCCTTCGCCGGGTTCTCGCCGATACGCACCGGC
The DNA here is from genome assembly GCA_902806215.1 of uncultured Solirubrobacteraceae bacterium. Lineage (GTDB taxonomy): Bacteria > Actinomycetota > Thermoleophilia > Solirubrobacterales > Solirubrobacteraceae > CADCVT01. Next base: position 1,379 of record CADCVT010000398.1, read on the forward strand.
AACAATCTCACGGTTCTCTTCCGGGGCGAGCAGCAGCGCGCGCTGCTTGAGACGTCGCCGCTGGCTAAGGCGCTGGAACGCGTAGAGGAGAACAGGACGAAGCTGTTCGTGTACTTCTTCATCAACTACCCGCATGAGTTCCCTCATTTGGACCCACAGCAGGCGGCACGGGAGCGCGAGAACCTGTCGAAGGCGTTCATCGCCGCCTTCCCGACCTTCGTCCGGACCGTCTGGCCGGACCTGCTCCGGTTGCAGCTGGCGCCAGTCCCCTGAACGAAGGCGCCGTGCGAGACTGCACGGCCCGTGAACGAGCCTCTTTCCATCGCGCAGGTCACGCCGTACGCGTGGGAGTCCGACCACGAGGTCAACGTCCACGTCGCGCGTCTGTCCGCGCAGCTGCGCGACCGCGGCCACCACGTCGTGGTGCTCGCTCCGTCGCGCGACGTCGAGCGCGTCCGCCACTCGCGCGCGCTCATCCGCGAGGGCCGCTTCGCCGAGGAGGACATCCTCTACGTCGGGGAGGTGCTCCCCGAGCTGCCCACCTCCTCGCGCCGCCGCGCGCCCGGCCTTCCGGTCGACCTCGCGCGCACGATGGAGGACCTGCTCACGCGCGCGCCGTACGACCTCGTGCACGTGCACGAGCCGTTCGCGCCCAGCGCCGCCAGCGCCGCGCTGCGCCACTCGCGCGCGCTCAACGTCGGCACGTTCCACGCGCTCGCCGAGCGGCTCATCTCCACGCAGGTCGCGCGCAAGGTCGTCGAGCTCGTCTTCGGCCGCCTCGACGCGCGGCTGGCGTCGTTCGGCGCGACCGCCGAGCTGATGAAGCGGTTCTTCCCGGGCGAGTACCGGGTGGTGCTCCCAGGCGCGGATCCGGTCGAGCCCGCACGCGCGGGCGACGGCCGCGTGCGGATCGCGTTCCTCGACCGCGAGGAGCGCGGGGCGTTGCGGCTCCTGCTCCGCGCGTTGCGGCGGATGGACCTCGCGCTGCCGTGGGAGGTGACCGTCGTCTCCGACCGTGGCCCCTCCTCGTCCACTCCGCTTCGCCCCGAGTTGCGTGAGCGCGTCACCTACGTCAGTGAGGACAAGCGCGCGGTGCTTGCGAGCTCCGACATCCTCGTGGCGGCGTCCGACGGCGCCGCACCGGCACCGGGCCTTCTGCTGTCGGCCGTCGCGGCGGAGGTCGTGCCGGTCGCGGCCTCGCTGGCGGTCTACGAGGAGCTGCTCGACGACGGCGCTCGCGGGGTGCTCTTCGCGGCCGATGAACCCCATTCCCTCGCTGAGCAGTTGACGCGTCTGATCGCCGACGACGATCGGCGGGAGGCCATGAGGCAGGCGGGCGGCGAGCTTCGCGGCGAGCTGCGCTGGGAGCGCCTTGCCGACGACGTCGAGGACGTGTACGCGGGGCTTGTTGCCAAGCGCAAGCCGACCACCGGCAACCCCGAGATCGCCAAGCGGCTCGCCGGGCGCAAGCGCATCGACGTCGACCTGCACATGCACACCGACCACTCGCACGACTGCGCGACGCCGGTCGAGGTGCTGCTCGAGACCGCACGCCGGCAGGGCCTCGGCGCGATCGCCGTCACCGACCACAACGAGGTCTCCGGCGCGTTCGAGGCGCAGGCCAAGGCCGCCGAGTACGGCGTGAAGATCATCATCGGCGAGGAGGTCAAGACCAAGTCGCAGGGCGAGGTCATCGGCCTCTTCATCCAGGAGAAGATCCCGCGCGGGCTGTCGATGGAGGAGACCGTCGCCGAGATCAAGCGCCAGGGCGGCCTCGTCTACGTGCCGCACCCGTTCGACCGGATGCACTCCGTCCCGGACTACGAGCACCTGCTGACGATCGTCGACGACGTCGACGCGATCGAGATCTACAACCCGCGCGTCGCGATCGGCTCGTTCAACGAGGAAGCCGAGCGGTTCGCGGCCAAGTACCGGATCCTCGCCGGCGCCGGCTCGGACTCCCACGTCGCGCAGGGTCTCGGGTCGGTCCGCATCCGCATGCCCGACTTCGACGGCCCCGACGAGTTCCTCGAGTCGCTGCGCGAGGCCGAGATCCTGACCAAGCGATCGAGCCTGCTGTACGTCCAGGCGCTGAAGTTCCTCGAGACGAAGGCGACCCCGCCGTCGGCCCGCAAGGCCGTCCGCGAGCGCCGGGTGAGGAAGGCGAGCCGCAAGGGCTGATGCAGGGGCAGGGGGACCGTCGCGGGGAGCCGAAGACAGGGGAGCCCATGCCGGCCACCGACGACGAGATCCGCGAGAAGTACCTGGAGCGAGCCATCCGTGAGCTCAACTCCCTGACCCGCGAGCTCCAGGGATGCGAGCTCTGCCCGCGCGGGAACCTGATGCCGGTGCTCGGCTCCGGTCACCCGCAGGCGGACATCATGATGATCAAGCACGCGCCCTCGATGAGCGAGATCGAGGAGGGCGTCGCGTTCTACGGCCGCTCCGGGACCGCGCTCATGAAGGCCCTGCGCCGGCTCCAGATCGATCCGCTCGCCGTCTACGGGACGCTGTGCGTGAAGTGCCCGGTCGGCGACGCCGTGCTGGCCGACCCCGGCTGCCAGGCGCGCGTGCTCGAGGAGATCGCGATCGTGCAGCCGAAGATGATCGTGGTCATGGGCCCCGACGCCCTCGACGCGCTCGCCGACCTGCACGTGCCGCTCGCGCGCCCGGTCGAGGAGACGTTCGGCGTCGTGCAGCAGTTCACGCCCTCGGTCGACCTCCTCTACGTGCCGAGCATCGACGGCGCGCTCGACGAGGAGGTCGCCAAGCGCGAGTTCTGGTCCGCCTTTAGGGTCCTGGGCCAGTGGTACGCGGACTTGCCGCCCTATTAGCCCTCGCGGCGGCCGCCGCCTACTTCCTGCTCGTCGGAGAGATCCCCGAGGTCGACAGGGACGCCGGGCGCTACGCGGCGGGCTGCGCCGGCGCGGTCGCGATCGGCCTCGCGGCGATCGTGCCCCTCGCCGGTCGCGACGACTGGGTCGCGCTCGTCGTCCTCGGCGTCGGGTCGGGGCTGCTCGCCACCGCGCTGACCGGGCAGGACGTCGGCGCCGCCGCCGACGTCGTCGAGGTGCTGCTCGCCGCGGCGGCCGGGCTGCTGTTCGCGTTCGCGTTCGGGATCCCGGCGGCCGTCGTCGCCCTGCCCGTGCTCGTCGCCGGCATCGACGCCGCCGCGGTTCTGACCGGCCCAGACGAGCCGCTCGGCGACTTCGACCCGGTCGACGTCCTCACCTTCGACCTCCCCGCGTTCGGCGGCGAGCGGCCGAGCATCGCGCGGCTCGGCTTCCTCGACGCGACGTTCCTGGCTATGTTCGCCGCGTGGTCGGTGCGGTTCGCGCTGCGCCCGCGGATCGCCATCCCGCTCATGATCGCCGGGCTGGCCTCAAGCGTCGCGCTCGCGGTCGCGCTGGACCGCGCGATCCCCGCGCTGCCGTTCGTCGCCGTCGCCTTCCTGCTCCCCGCGCTCAGCCGGCTGCCGCGCCTGCTGCGCACGCCGGGCGACGCCGCCGAGGCGTAACCTGCGCGCCATGGCCCTCGAGAACGACACGCTCGAACCCGCCGTGCCGCAGCGCTGTCAGGTGTGCGGTGCCGCGCTCATCCCGAGCGAGCAGCGCGCGATCCTCGACAGCGAGAGCCCTCCCCTCTGCTCCATCCACGCGGCAGAAGTGATGCCGGTGGACGGAGAGGCAGAGGCGGAAGAGCTCTAGGTCGCTACAGCCGGGCCGCGCTCAGGGCGGCCTGGGCGAGGATCTCGTTGTTCGCGCGGACCGCGACGATGCGGAACGTGTAGGCGCCGCGCTTCAGGCCACGGGCCGGGATGCTCAGCTTGTACGTCCGGTTGCCGGCCACCTTGCGGCGGATCACGCGCTTGACGAGCTTGTTGTTGCGCATGACCTCGATGCGGACGGTCTCGGCCGGACGCGTCAGGCGGAAGGCCACCGACGCCGCGACGTTCTTGCGACCGCCGAACACCGGGCTGCGCAGCTGGAAGCCGCGCAGCGCGCCGCACGACGACCCGGTCTGGAAGTCCGACCGCGCGACGAACCGCCCGTTGCGGCGCTCGAACGTCAGCTGACGGGTCTTGCCGTCGGTGCTGATGCGGACGAGGTAGAAGCCGTTCGGGACGGCCTTGCCGCGGGGCGTCTTGCCGTTCCACGTCTTCTCGCCAGAGGCGCCCTTGTACCGGACGACGCGCTTCTTGCGAATGACGCTGCGTCCCTTCGAGAGCTGGAACACCTGGGCGTCGAACTTCCCGCCGCCGGCGCCGATGGTCAGCCCGCGCCCGCTGCGGCGAGCCGTCGCGTTGATCGCGATGAGCGAGCAGTTCTGCCCGGCCGCCTCACGCTGACGCTCGCGCTGCTCGGCGATCGCCTTGGCCTGCTCGGGCGTGACCTTGCCGCCCGTGCCGGGGACGTCGCCGGGCTGCTCGGGCACGTTGCCCTGCTCGTCCGGCGGGACGTAGTTGAGGACCTTGTACCGCAGCACGTCGACGCCGCGGGTGTAGTCGATGTTGTAGATGACCTTGCCGTTGGGATGCCAGTGCGGCGCGGACGTCGATCCGCCCATCGGCAGGAAGAAGCCCTGCTCGACGATCTTGCCGGTCGAGGTGATCTGCAGGAGGCGGGTGCCGTTCTCGTACTCGGCGAGCGCCACCGCGCCGCCGTTGCGGAACTGCGGGTGGTGCTGGAACCAGTGCACCGAGCAGCCGAGCCCGTTGTACGGCGTGTTGCCGTCGAAGTAGTTGCCGTTCTTCGGCCGGACCTCGCTGATCATGCTCAGCACGCCCGGGCGCTTGAAGCCGCCGTTGCCGTCGATCGCGCCGAGCGCGTCGAAGACCATGAACGCAGCGGTGTTCTCGGTGTCGTCGCACTCGGGGTTGGCGTTGGTCTCGCCGCCGGCCAGCGCGAACTTGTCGGTGCCGTTGCGCGGCCACTGGTTGGAGTGGATGAAGCGGCCGATGTCCTTCGTCTGGCCCTCGCCGAGGATGACCGGCTTGGTGATCGAGCCGCCGTCCTCGGGACGGATGCTGAAGATGAAGAGCGGCTGGCAGGAGCCGAAGATGATGCCCGGCTGGATCTCGCGGATGTGGTGGCAGCCCTGCGCGAACGTCGTCGGCGCGGTGTTCGGGTTCTTGTCGTAGTCGCGCTTGGGCAGCGCGGCGGTCCAGTTGCCGATGACCTTCGCCTCGGCGGGCTTGCGCGCGTCGGTGACGGCGCCGTCGTCGCCCCAGAAGTACTGGCAGTCGAGGATGCAGGCCGATGTGTGGTCGCCGGCGCCCGAGACCGAGCGGATGAACTTCACCGCGGCGGGGTTGCTCACGTCGTACAGGCTCAGGCAGCCCGTGGCCTCGTCGGTCGAGGTGGGCTGGTTGCCGACGAGCGGGTTGTCGGTGACGACGTTCGCGTTCGTCGGGTCCTTGCAGCCGATCTGGCCGGAGATGCCGAGGATCTTGCCGTTGGTCGGGACCTCCTCGTTCTCGAACTCGATGTCGAGCGTGAGGCCGCCGATGAGCTGCGGCTTCTCCGGCGTCTTGGCGATGTCGAAGATGCTGAGGCTCTTCGTGCTGGTCACGTAGAGGTGGTCGCCGACGAGCTTGGCGCCCACGCCGTCGCCGACGGTCTTGATCCGGTCGACGAGCTCGATGTTGTCCGAGGAGACGTAGTCGGGCTTGGACGGGTTCTGCGCCTGCGCCGATGGCGCAGCGAGGAGGATCGCGGCGGCGGTCACCGCGCCGGCTGAGCGAAGAGCGGTCTTGAGCATCACCTCTGCCCCAACGCACCGGATTGCGGAAACTGGCGGCGCGCGCAAGAAAGAGCCTCCGCCCGCGTTCAGGTCTGCATGGCAAGCACGCCCGCCGCTCTTCAGCCGCCCAAGCCCGCACGGGATCACCGTGCGTCCCTCGCCGGGCTCGGCGACCTGTGGGCGCGCCGGCCGGCCTGGGCGCACAACCGGCAGGTCATGGCGCTGCTCGCGTCGCTCGTCGCGCTCCTGCTGCTGTTCCTCGTCGCGCTCACCTACATCGGTCCCGACCGGCCGGGGCGGGAGATCGGGCTCAACGAGGTCACCCGCCTCGCGCAGGACAAGCAGATCGCGACCCTCGAGCTGCGCGACCTCGACGCCGTCGCGGTGGGCACGCTGCGCGGCGGGGGCGGCGAGTTCTCGGCCGAGTACCCGGCAAGCGACGCGGTGACCGCGGACCTCCTGCGGCTCGCCCAGTCCAACGGCGCGGAGGTCGACGTCGACGGCCAGGGCACGAAGGCTGCGGTCCGCACGGCGACCACCTTCCTCCTGCCACTCATGATCCTCGCGAACCTCTTCGCGCTGCTGTTCCTCGCCGGCCGCGCGGGGAGCGGCGGCATGAGCGACGTCGAGACGTTCGGCACGCTGCGCGGCGGGCGCAAGGGCGCCGAGGCGACGTCGCGCGTCACCTTCGCCGACGTCGCAGGCGCCGACGAGGCGGTCGAGGAGCTCCAGGAGGTCGTCGACTATCTGCGCGACCCCAACCGCTACGCGTCGGTCGGCGCGGTCCCGCCGAAGGGCGTGTTGCTCTTCGGCCCCCCCGGCTGCGGCAAGACGCTCATCGCGCGCGCCGTGGCGGGCGAGGCCGGCGTCCCGTTCTTCAGCGTCGGCGGCGCCGAGTTCGTCGAGTCGCTCGTCGGCGTCGGTGCCGCCCGCGTGCGCGACCTCTTCCAGAAGGTCCGCGACGCCGCTCCGGCGATCGTCTTCATCGACGAGCTCGACGCGGCCGCACGCCGGCGCGGTGGCAGCGGGAGCGGCGGCGGCGGGTCGGACGAGCGCGAGCAGACGCTCAACCAGATGCTCGTCGAGATCGACGGCTTCGACGTCGCGTCGGGCCTCGTCGTCATCGGCGCCACGAACCGCCCGGACATCCTCGACCCGGCCATCCTGCGCCCGGGTCGTTTCGACCGGCAAGTCACCGTCGACCAGCCCGACCACGGCGGCCGGCTGCGGATCCTCAAGCTCCACGCGGGCTCAAAGCCGATGGGGTCGGGCGTCGACCTCGACGGCGTCGCCCGCCGCACGCCGGGCTTCACCGGCGCCGACCTCGCGAACGTCATCAACGAGGCCGCCCTGCTCACGGTCCGCGGCGGCCGCCAGACGATCGAGACCGACGTCCTCGAGGAGGCCGTCCAGCGCGTGCTCCACGGCCCGCAGCGACGCGGCCGCGTGCTCACGCCGGCCGAGCGCCACCGCGCGGCCGTGCACGAGGCCGGGCACGCGGTGACCGCCACCGCGCTCGGCAAGGGCGACGACGTCCACCGCGTGTCGATCCTCGCCCGTGGCCGCGGCGTCGGGCTGACCTCGGTACAGGACTCTGACGCCGTCCTCTTCACCCACCGCGACCTCGAGAACCGCATGATCGTCGCGCTGAGCGGCATCGCCGCCGAGGAGATCGCGCTCGGCGAGTCCTCCACCGGCGCCGAGCAGGACGTCGAGCATGCGACGCACATCGCCCGCGAGCTCGTCGGCCGCTACGGCATGAGCGAGCGCCTCGGGCGCGTCCGGCTGCTGGCCGCCGACACCGACGAGTACCTCGGCACCGGGACCGGCCTCGCCGCCATCTCCGAGCGCACGCACGAGGCGTTCGACGAGGAGGTCCGCCGCCTGCTCGACGAGGCCGAGACCCACGCCCGCGCGATCGTCGAGGACAACCAGATGGTGCTGGCCGCGCTCGCCGACCTCCTGCTCGAGCGCGAGACGCTCGAGGGCGCACACCTGACCGAGACGCTGGCCGGGGTCCGGGCGGCCGCATGAGTCCTCGCCGGCTCACGGCCGCAGCCCTCGCGGCGCTGGGCGTCGGCGTCGGGGCGCTCGGCGCGCTCGAGCCCGCGATCGGCCACCTCCCGCCCGGGCCCACCAAGCCGTGCCCGGGTCAGACCGACGCCGTGCTCAACGACGGCGCGTGGTCGCTCATCAAGAAGCCCGAGGGCCTCGAGCGGATCACCTCGCACGCCGCGGCCGGCCTCGACGGCAAGCTCGTCCTGGCCACCGACGGGCGCGAGCTGCGGCGCTCGGCCGACGGCGGCTGCACGTGGGAAGAGGGGGACTTCGAGGTCGGCTCGCCGGAGGCCGAGGCCGGGTCGCGGATCGACATGGTCGCGTTCCCCGGCGGCGGCGAGCGCGCGTTCATGCTCGTCAACGGGCCGGGCAGCTCCGCCGGCGCGCGGCTCCTGCGCTCGGACGACGGCGGCAAGGAGTTCACGCCCGCCGGGCAGGGCCTCCCGCCGGTCGGCGGGTTCCGCGACATCCGCGGCAGCGGCGACCGCCTCTACGTCGTCGTCTCGCCGCGCGAGGAGCTCGCCGACGCCGACGCGCAGGGCCTCACCGGCGAGCTCTACGCGAGCGAGGACGGCGGGCTCACGTTCACCAACCGCACCCGCGGCGTCCCCATCGCGAGCCTCTCGATCGACCCGACCGACTCGCGGCAGCTCTACGTGGTCCGGACCGACGGCTCGGTCGAGCGCTCCGAGGACGGCGGCGAGTCGTGGGCTCCCCTTCGGATCGAGCCTGCCGACCAGCCCGGCCTCGAGAACACGCTCGACGATCCCTCGTCACTCCAGGAGGGCGCCGCGAAGTGGCGCCAGATCGCGGTCGGGCGCGTCCCCGGGAAGAAGGTGCAGATCGCACTCGTCGCCAGCCGGCAGCGCGCCGCCGAGCCGACCCGGTTCGCGCTCTCCACCGACGGTGGAGAGCAGTACGTCGCGCTGCCGACCGAGGGGCTGAAGCCCGTGACCGGCATCCTCTTCGGCAACGACGCGCGGCAGATCCTCGTGACGTCGGGCAGCGACTCGACCGCGCAGGAGGGGCCGGGCGCGACGCTCTTCGACCTGGCCGCGCGTGCCTTCCGCGACGTCGACGACGAGGAGCTGCTGTCGCTGTTCGAGCCGCGCCTGATCGCGCTGTCGGGCGGCACGCGCGGGCACGAGGGCTACTCCGCCGTCCAGCTGCGCCAGCACTTCACCGGCGGCGACGTCAAGACCCCGGACAAGATCGCGCGCTACGCGCTCCCCGACCCGCCGCCCGAGCTGGCCGTCTCGGAGCTCGACACGTGCCTCGAGCAGGTGGCCCAGGGCGTCGAGGAGCCGAAGGGCCCGCCCGGCGTCCTCGGACGCAAGCGCAACCCGGTCGACTTCGAGCCCGGGCTGCTGTCGCTCAAGCTCGAACCGGGCACGCCCGTCCGGGCGCCGCTCACGGCGAAGCTCGCGCCCGTCCCGACGCAGGTGGACGTCGGCCTGCTCTTCGACACCTCGACGTCGATGGACAGCTCGATCACCGGCGTGCTGTGCAGCGTCGACCAGCTCGCACGATCGCTGCGCGAGCGCGGGGTCGACGCGCGCTTCGGGATCGCCGGCTACTCGCACCGGGTCCAGAATCGATACACCCGGTATCTCGACCTCACCTCCTCCTTCGAACAGCTGCGCAAGACGCTCGCGAGCATCAAGCTGCTGGGCGGCGAGGAGGAGCCGATGCGCTCCGGCCTGTTCCAGCTCGCCACCGGCGCCGGCCTCGGCCCCTTTCCGGAGACCGATCCGAAGTACACCGGCAGCGGCAACTTCGCCGCCGAGGTGAAGGTCGAGCCAGGCCAGCAGCTCAACTACGACCCGGAGCGCGAAGCCGTCGCGATGATCGTCGGCGACGCCGCCTACGAGGAGACGACCCCGCGTGAGCCATCGCGCGACGAGATCGTCGCCGCGCTCAACGCGAAGAAGATCCGCACCATCGGCATCCAGATCCTCCCGAACATCTTCACCGTCAACCAAGCGCAGGAGAACGCGATCGCGGCGGATCGGATCCGCATGCGAGCCCAGCTCGAGGACTTCGCGCGCAGCACCGGCGCGCTCGCGCCCGAGGGCGGCGTCGACTGCGACGGGCAGGGCCAGCCCGACGTTCGGAGCGGCGAGCCGCTCGTCTGCTCGGTCGGCAACAAGCGCGTCGAGGAGAGCATGGGCGACACGCTCGTGACGCTGCTGCGCACGTTCCGCAAGAAGAGCGACGTCCGGCTCGTGCCGTCGGGCCGCACGCCGCTGAGCGTGGCCGTCGAGGGCGGCGAGTCCAAGGACGTCGACGTGCGCAAGGACTCGGAGATCGGCGGCACCGCCGTCGTGTCCTGCACGCAGGAGCAGGCGGGCAAGCGCTACCCGCTCGAGTTCGACGTGATGGTCGGGTCGCGCAAGATCGGCTCGCTGCCCGGCGTCGCGACGTGCGGCGCGATCGCCGCTGCCGCGCCCCTCGCGCGGCCGACGCGCTCCGCCCCCGCACCCGAGCAGCCCGAGCCGAAGGAGAGCCCGGCGCCGGCCAAGAAGCCGTCCCCCGCGCCTTCGCCGTCTCCGTCTCCCTCTCCGTCGCCGAACGCGTCGCCCGCGCCTGCCGTCCAGCCGACGCCGCAGGCCGCCGTCGCGGTCTCGCCGCCTCCGCCTCCGCCGTCGCCGGTCCCGATCTCGTCCGCGGCGCCGTCGGGCGCGGCGTCCTCGGCGTCGGCCAGCGCCTCGGCGTCCGCCTCCGCGTCGGCGTCGGCGTCGGCCACCGCCTCGTCGCCCGGGGTCGTCGGCCAGGTCGGCATGGCCGCCGCCGAGGAGAAGGCCAAGCAGGTGCAGGTCGCGACCGTCCACGCCGACGGCGGCACGCACGATCACGCGATGGTGGCGATGCGCAGCGAGGCGCGCGAGCGCTCGATCCTCCCCGTGCCGGCCGCGATCACGCTCGGGGTCGGACTGCTCGGCAGCGCCGGCTGGCTCCTGGTCGGTCCCGAGCTCCAGCGCCGCCGCCGCATGGCACCCGCCCGCATCAACCGCTGACCGGCCGTCAACCCTCCCAAAGGGGTCAGACCCCTGCTTGAGGGTTGACCGCGCGTCAACCCTCCCAAAGGGGTCAGACCCCTGCTTGAGGGTTAGAGTCGCTCTCGTGCGTCAGCGCGTCGCCTCCGGATCGCCGCTCGAGCCGTGGATCGGCTTCTCGCGCGCCGTGCGCGTCGACGACCGGATCTTCGTCTCGGCGACCGCCGCGATCCGGCCCGACGGCGAGGTCTCCGAGGACGTCGCCGAGCAGGCCCGCCGCTGCCTCGTGATCATCGGCGAGGCGCTCGAGGAGGCCGAGGCGTCGCTGGCCGACGTCGTGCGGACGCGCGTCTACCTCGTCGACCGCGAGGACGGCCCGGCGGTGGCAGGCGTCCACGGTGAGATCTTCGGCCGCACCCGCCCGGCCACCGGGTTCATCGTCGTCGCCGGCTTCCTCGACCCCCGCTGGAAGGTCGAGATCGAGGCCGACGCGATCCTGCAGCGGCCTACGGCAGCAGGATGATCTTGCCGAGCTTGCCGCCCGCCGCGAAGCGGTCGTAGGCCGCCTCGGCCTGGTCGAGCGGGAACGTCTCGGCGATCGGGACGGTCAGCTCGCCCGACGCGAAGTGACCGAGCACGTGCTTCTCCATCAGGCGCGCCGTGATCGCCTTCTCCTCGAGCGGGCGAGCGCGGAGCGTCGACGCGCTGATCCGGCCGCGCTTCTGCATGAGCGCGAGCAGGTTGAGCTCGGCCTTCGGGCCCGAGCCGCCGACGCCGATGACGACGACGCGTCCGGCCATCGCCAGCGCCTTGAGGTTGCCGGGCATGTTCGCGCCGCCGACGAGCTCGAGCACGACGTCGAACGGGCCGTGCTCCTCGAAGCCCTCGGGGTCGATGGCCTGCGCCGCGCCGAGGTCGGCGACCGCGCCGCGGTGGGCCTCGTTGCGCACCGTGGCGGTAACGTGCGCGCCGGCCGCGCGGCCGAGCTGGACCGCGGCGGTGCCGACGCCGCCCGCGGCGCCGTGGACGAGCAGGCGCTCGCCCTGCTTGAGCTGGGCCTGCGTGAACACGGCGTCGAACGCGGTCGCGAAGACCTCGGTGATGCCGCCGGCCGCCGGCCAGTCCACGCCCTCGGGCACCGGCATGAGCTGGCGCTCGTGGACAGTGGCGAGCTCAGCCTGCCCGCCGCCGCCGGTGATCGCCATGACGCGGTCGCCCTCCTTGAAGCGCGTCGCGCCCGGGCCGAGGTCGGCGACCTCGCCCGCGAGCTCGAGCCCCGGGATGTCCTGCGGCGACCCCGGCGGGGCCGGATACGCGCCCTTGCGCTGGAGCATGTCGGCACCGTTCAGGCCCGCTCCGCGGACCCGGATCAGCACCTCGCCGGAGCCGGGCTCCGGGTCAGGATGCTCTTCGATGCTCAGCTGTTTGTCCCGAACCGTGACCGCGCGCATGGAGGTCGATTATGGTCGGTCCGCATATGACGCTCCCTGTCGAGGGCTATCAGCTCACGGACATCTCGCCGAAGGCCTACGAGCATCCGGCCGATCGTGCCGCCACCGCCGCTCTCGCGAGCGTCCCCATGCTCGACGCCGTCGTGCGCAAGCTCAGCGAGTTCGGCTACGAGCGTGCCCTGCGCCAGTCGTTCCTCGGAGCGTCGGTGCGGCTCGGGCCCGACCAGCTGCCCGACGTCTACCGCGTCTACGAGCAGGTCCTCGTGACGCTCGACATGCCCGACGTCTATCCGCTCTACGTGACCCAGACGCCGAACGTCAACGCGGCGGCGGTCGGCGCGGACAAGCCGTTCATCGTCCTGAACTCGAGCCTCGTGAACATGGCCGACGAGGACATGCTGCGCACGGTCCTCGCCCACGAGTGCTCGCACATCCTCTCCGAGCACGTCATGTACCGCACCGCGCTCATGATCCTGCTGCGGCTGACCACGTCGCGCCTGCCGCTGCTCGCCGGGCTACCGCTGTTCGCCGCCCGTGCTGCTCTGCTCGAGTGGGCGCGCGCGACCGAGCTGTCGTCCGATCGCGCCGCGGCGCTCGTCGCGCGCGACCCGATGCCGGTCTGCCGCACGCTCATGCAGATCACCGGCGGGGTGAAGGGCCTCGACCTCGACGCCTACCTCAAGCAGGCCAGCGACTACAACGACGGCGGCAAGGGCGTCGACCGCCTCCAGCGCCTGTGGATGGAGCTCGGCGTCACGCACGCCCTGCCGGTCAAGCGGGTCCGCGAGGTCATGGACTGGGTGCGCGGCGGCGACTTCGACCGGATCGTCGCGGGCGACTACCCCAAGCGCGGCGAGGAGGTCAACCTGCGCGAGCAGACCGACGCCGCCGTGACGTTCTACGCCGACCGCTTCCAGGCGACGTTCAAGGACGCGGGGGACTCGATCGCCAACGCCGGCGAGCAGTTCTCCGGCTGGGTGCGCAAGGCCTCCGGGGCGGACCGCGCCGACCGCCGCGACGAGGACGACACCCCGGCCGAGTAGGGTCCGCCGCGCGATGAGCGCGGAGTCGGAGAAGGAGGCCGCGGCACGAGCGGCAGCGGCCCTCGTGCGCGACGGAATGACCGTCGGGCTCGGGACGGGCTCGACCGTCAAGCACTTCGTGATCGCGCTCGCCGAGCGCGGCCTGCGGAACCTGCGCTGCGTGGCGACGTCGCCGGCCACCGAGGAGCAGGCGCGCGGCCTCGGGCTGCCGGTCGAGGAGTTCGACCGGCTCGAGCGACTCGACATCGCCGTCGACGGCGCCGACCAGATCGCCCCCGACGGCTGGATCGTCAAGGGCGGCGGCGGTGCGCACACGCGCGAGAAGATCGTCGCGGCGGCGTCCAACCGCTTCGTCGTGATCGCCGACGCGTCGAAGGTCGTCGACGCCCTGCGGGCCCCGATCCCGCTGGAGATCCTGCCCTACGGCGCCACGGCCACGCTCGCCGCGCTGCACCCGGCGCTGCCGCGCGACGCTCCCCCGTCCCCCGACGGCGGCCTCATCGCCGACTTCCACGGCGACGTGTCCGACCCCGACGCGCTGGCGGCGCGCCTCTCGGCGATGCCCGGCATCGTCGACCACGGCCTCTTCCCGCCGTCGCTGACGAGCGACGTGATCATCGCCCGCGGCGGCGAGATCGAGCGCCGCGCGCGCTAGTCGTCGTCGGGCTCGTCGCTCGCGGCCGGTGCCGCGGGCGCCGGGCCGGTCTGCTCGAGCAGCGCGACGCACTCGATGTGGTGCGTCTGGGGGAACATGTCGACCGGCCGGACCTTCGTCAGCTTGTAGCCCGCCTCGGCGAGCTGCGCCGCGTTGGGCGCGAGCGTCGTCGGGTTGCACGACACGTAGACGATGCGCTTGGGCGACGTCTCGATGATGCGGCGCACGATCTTGTTCGACAGGCCGGCGCGCGGCGGGTCGATCACCATGACGTCCGGGCGGCCGGCCTGCTCGGCGAGGTCGCGCAGCGCCAGGCGCACGTCCCCGGCGAAGAACTTCGCGTTCTCGACGCCGTTGCGGTGCGCGTTGCCGATCGCGTCGGCGATCGCCTCCGGCACCACCTCGAGGCCCCAGATCTCGCCGGCCCGCGGCGCGAGCGCGAGACCGATCGTGCCCATGCCGCAGTAGAGGTCATACACCCGCTCCCACCCATGGAGGTCGGCGTACTCGCCGGCGATCTCGTAGAGCGTCTCCGCCATCTCGGTGTTCGTCTGGAAGAACGCCTCGGGCGAGATCCGGTACTCCAGGCCGCCGAGCTCCTCGCGCAGCTGCGGAGCGCCCGCGAGGTGGTCGGTCTCGCCGCCGGCGGTCGTCTCGCCGACGCCCTGGATGCGCGTCCAGATCACGCCGGCGCCGGACGCGGCGTTCTCGAAGCCCGCCTCGTCGAAGCGGCCCTCGCTCGTGACGAGCCGGACCTGGAGGTCGCCGGTGCGGCGCCCTTCGCGGACGACGAGGTTGCGCAGGAAGCCCTGCTGCGTGCGCCGGTCGTACGGCTCGAGCTCGGCGGCGCGCGCCCACTCGACGACGCTGCGGCGCACCTCGTTCACGCGCTCGGAGGCCAGCACGTCGTCCTCGACGTGGACGATCTGCTCCCACGAGCCGGGCCGGTGGAAGCCGCACACGAGCGCGCCGTCCTCGCCCTTGCCCCACGAGTACTCGAGCTTGTTGCGGTAGCGCCACTGGTCGGCGGCGGGCACGATCGGCTCGACGACGTAGTCGGTCAGGTGGCCGATGCGGCGCAGCGCGTCGTCGACCTGCTCGGTCTTGACCTCGAGCTGCTTCTCGTACGGCAGCACCTGCCACGGGATCCCCGGGTGCTCGGGCGCACGCGGGTCGATGCGGTCGGGCGACGGCTCGACGACCTCGACGGTCCGCGCCTCGGCGTAGGCGCGCTTGCGCTTCGTGACGACGGCGCGGACGCGGTCGCCCGGCACGGCGCCTGAGACGAAGACGACGTAGCCCTCCAGCCGCGCGACGCCGGCGCCGCCGTAGGCGAGGGTGTCGATCGTCAGATCGAGCTCGTCGCCGCGCTGCGGCTTGGTGACCGGCGTGGACGCGGACATGCCTCAAGACGGTAGCGGCGCGCCCGCGCGGCGCCGCAGCTACCTCAGGCGCTTCTCGACGGCGTTCAGGACCGACTTGCGGTTCGCGTTCTTCTTCTCGTAGTCGAGGACCTGCCGGAGGTCGCCCTCCTCGAGACCCTCGAGACGGCCGTTGATCTGCGCGGCGGTGAGATCGTCGTAGTCCTCGATCGGGAACGCCGGGCTGCCATCGCCCTTCAGGCCGCGCACGGCGCGGCCGACGGTGCTGCCACCGGGGATGAGCTGCTCGAAGCGGGCGAGGACGTCGTCGCTCTGCTGGCGACCGAGCTCCATGAAGCGGTCGACGAGCTCCTCCGCGTCGGCGCGCGTGATCCGCCCGCGCCGCACGGCGTCGTCGAGCGTCTCGCGGACCCGCTCGCGCGGGAGCACGAGGAACGTGCGCAGCGCCTCGATGGCCGACCGTTCGTCGTCCGTCGGAGGTGCGGCCTTCTTCGGCTGCGGCATGGCAGCCACCCTACCCACCGATCAACGGAGGGCTGCCCGCAGGAGCGGCGCGAGGCGGCGCGGGTTGCGTGCCAGCCGCCGGTCGAACACCACGATCGCGGTGACGCGGCCGTTGCGGACGCGCATCGCGATCCGCGATCGCTTGTAGGGCCGGTACAGCCCACGCGCCAGCCGCGACGTGCGCGGGTAGGCGCGACGGATCGCCGACAGCGGGCGCCCCGGCCAGGCCTTGTTGGCGCGGTAGCCGTGCGCGGTGGCGACGACGAACTGCACCCGGCCGCCGTTGAGGACCGTGATGAGCCGCCCGCCTCCGGTCACGCACCGCGTCAGGCGGGTGATGCCGCGCTTCTTCGACACGCGGGAGCCGATGCGCGCGATGCGGCCGTACCCGCGCGACGTCAGGCGCCCGTTCTCCGGAAGGCAGACCTGGCGCCGCCTCGTGG
>CADCVT010000399.1 GCA_902806215.1 uncultured Solirubrobacteraceae bacterium
CACCGACGAGGTGCCGCTGAAGGCGCCGCGCATGTCGGAGGAGTTCGAGCGGGTGCTCGAGTGGTCGGACGAGCTTCGCACGCTCGGCATCCGGACGAACGCCGACACGCCGGAGGACGCGGCCAAGGCGCGCGAGTTCGGCGCGGAGGGCATCGGCCTGTGCCGGACCGAGCACATGTTCTTCGGCGAGGACCGCCACGAGAAGATGGTCAACGCGATCCTCGCGGAGACCGACGAGGAGCGGAAGGCTGCGCTCGGCGAGCTGCGCCCGCTCCAGCAGAGCGACTTCGAGGGGATCTTCAGGGCGATGGACGGCCGGCCGGTCACGATCCGCCTGCTCGACCCGCCGCTGCACGAGTTCCTCCCGCACAAGGCCGACGTCGAGCGCGACCTCGCGAAGGCGCGCATCGAGCGGTCCGACCAGCTCGATCGGCTCGAGCTGCTGCTCGACCGGGTGCGGCAGTACGAGGAGACCAACCCGATGCTCGGCACGCGGGGGATCAGGCTCGGGCTGCTGCAGCCCGACCTCTACGCGATGCAGGCCGAGGCGATCTTCGGCGCCGCCGTCGCGACCTCGCCGCGGCCGAAGGTCGAGATCATGGTCCCGCTCGTCGCCTACGAGCGCGAGCTCGAGCTCATGCGCGAGCTCATCCTGCGCAAGGGCGAGGAGGCCGGGCTGACCCACGGCGAGGACTACCTCGTCGGGACGATGATCGAGCTGCCGCGGGCGTGCCTGCTCGCCGACCGGATCGCCCCGGCCGCCGACTTCTTCTCGTTCGGCACGAACGACCTGACGCAGACGACGATCGGCTTCTCGCGCGACGACATCGAGGGGCGGATCCTCGCCCGGTACATCGACCTGAAGGTCTTCGACCGCTCGCCGTTCGAGACGATCGACGCGCCCGGGGTCGGCCAGCTCGTGCGGATGGGCGCGTGGCTCGGCCGCTCCGCGAAGGCGGACCTCAAGCTCGGCATCTGCGGCGAGCACGGCGGCGACCCCGACTCGATCGACTTCTTCCACCACAGCGGCCTCGACTACGTGTCGTGCTCGCCGTACCGCGTGCCCGTGGCACGGGTCGCCGCGGCCCAGGCGGCCGTCAAGGCGAGTGGCGGGGAGGACGGCGACTAGCGGCATCGAGGGCAGCCTGCCAGGGGAGATGTCACAGAACTCCCCCGCTTTGCGACAAAACTCCGCGTCACCCCGGGATGCGACACCCCGGCCTGTGAGAATCACTCCCGTGGAACCGATCGCCGTCGCACAGAGCTTCGCCGCCCGCCGGGCGGAGTGGGAGGACCGGGCGCTCTCGCCGCTCGCGGCGCGGTCGTACCCCGCCTCGCGCACGCACGTCGAGGAGGACTGCTCGCTGCGCACGCCGTTCCAGCGCGACCGTGACCGCATCGTCCACTGCAAGGCGTTCCGGCGGCTCAAGCACAAGACGCAGGTCTTCGTGGCGCCGGAGGGCGACCACTACCGCACGCGGCTCACGCATACGCTCGAGGTCACCGCGATCTCGCGGACCGTCGCGCGGGCGCTCGACCTCAACGAGGACCTCGTCGAGGCCATCGGGCTCGGGCACGACCTCGGGCATCCGCCGTTCGGGCACATCGGCGAGGCGACGCTCGACGAGTGCCTGCGCGAGCGCTTCGGGCGGGAGTTCCGGCACTACGAGCACTCGCTGCGGGTCGTCGAGGTGCTCGAGCGCGACGGCGAGGGGCTGAACCTGACCGACGACGTCCGCGACGGGATCCTCTGCCACTCCGGCCGTGCCCCGATGCCGCGCACGCTCGAGGGGCGGATCGTCCGGCTCGTCGACCGCATCGCCTACATCAACCACGACATCGACGACGCGCTGCGCGCCGGCGTCCTGCGCGAGGAGCAGCTGCCGCGCGAGGCCATCGAGGTGCTCGGCCCCGACGGCAGCGCCCGGATCGACCGGCTCGTCCACGACCTCGTCGAGCACTCCGCCGCGGCCGGCGACATCGTGCAGGGGCCGGAGGCCGGTGCCGCGATGGGCGACCTGCGCGACTTCATGTTCTCCGAGGTCTACCTCGGCGCGGCGGCGCGGCGCGAGGCCGCGAAGGTCGAGCGGGTCATCCGGACGCTGTTCGACGAGTACGTCTCGGCGCCGGATCGCCTGCCCGACGGCGGCGGCGCGGCGGGCGCCGATCTCGCGCAGCGGGTCACCGACTACATCGCCGGCATGACCGACCGGTTCGCCACGCGGCTCTTCGTCGCGCTCACCGTCCCCGCGGAGTTCACGGTCTGATGGCCCGGTACACGCAGGAGTCGGTCGAGCGAGCTCGTGACGCGGTGGACTTCGTCGACCTCGTCGGCTCTCGGACCGAGTTGCGCCGCTCCGGCAGCAACCAGCTCGAGGGCCTGTGCCCGTTCCACGACGAGCGGACGCCGTCGTTCGGCATCGACCCGGTCAAGAAGCTCTTCCACTGCTTCGGATGTGGAGAGGGCGGCACCGAGGTCGACTTCGTCATGAAGCTCGACGGCCTGGACTTCAAGTCGGCGATCGAGGCGCTCGCCGACCGGTACAACATCGAGCTCGAGGTCGAGGACGAGGATCCCGCGGCGCGGCAGCGGAGGATCCGGCGCGAGCGGCTCCAGACGCTGCTCGAGCGCACGGCGTCCTTCTACGAGCGCGTGCTGTGGGACAGCAAGGAGGCGAACGCGGCGCGGACGTACCTGCTCGAGCGGGGGCTGACCGAGGAGGCGCTGCGGCACTACCGCGTCGGCTACGCGCCCTCGGCGTGGGACACGGTGCTGATGGGGTCGCAGAAGGCGGGCTACTCGACGCAGGAGCTCTTCGAGGTCGGCCTGGCCAAGCGGAACCAGCGCGGCGGGCTGTACGACCAGTTCCGCGCGCGCATCACCTTCCCGCTGAGCGACGCGCGCGGGCGCGTGATCGGGTTCGGTGCCCGGCAGATGAGCGAGGACCGTGGGCCGAAGTACCTCAACACGCCCGAGAACGACCTCTTCCACAAGGGGCGGATCGTCTATGGCGGCCACCTCGCGCGGTCGGCCGCGGCGAAGGCGGGCGCCGTCATCGTCGCCGAGGGCTACACCGACGTCATCGCTCTGCACCAGGCCGGCTTCTCGAACGCCGTCTGCATCATGGGCACGTCGCTGACCGAGGAGCAGGTGAAGGTGCTGCGCCGCCTCGCCCCGGTTGCGCACCTCGCGCTCGACGCGGACAACGCGGGCCAGGAGGCGATGCTCCGGGCGGCGCGCGTGGCCGCCGGGGAGGACCTCAAGCTGCGCGTCCTCGCGCTGCCCGACGGCCTCGACCCCGCCGACCTCGTCAGCCGGCAGGGCCCGGAGGCGTTCAGCTCGATCCTCGAGGACTCGACCCCGTTCGCGCGGTTCCGGATCCTGCGGATCCTCGCGACCGGCGACCGAACCTCGGCCGAGGGCAAGGAGGCGATCCTCGAGGAGATGCAGCCGACGTTCGCGGCGCTCCCGGAGATCGCGGCCGGCCGGATCATGCGCGACGAGCTCGTCCAGCTCATCAGCAGCCGCCTCGACCTCACGATCGATCAGGTGACGCGGGCGCTCGCGCGGCCGACCAAGCGGTCGACATCGTCCGGGCCGCCGCGCGGCCGGAGCACCGGCGGCGACGGCCAGCGCCAGGGCGGCGGCTCGTTCCGCGGCGGTGGGAGCGGCGGAGCTCGGGGCGACGCCGC
>CADCVT010000400.1 GCA_902806215.1 uncultured Solirubrobacteraceae bacterium
CGGCGCCGCGGGCGGCGAGCTGGCCGGCCTCCTGGTGGGCGGCCTCGCTCAGGCGGCCCACCGCCGTGCGCGCGGCGTAGGCCGACATGCCGCCGCGGCCGAGCGACGCGGCGTCGCGCAGGGCGCCGATCCCCGCCGCGACGGCGACGACCGTCGCGTCGGCACCGGGGAGCAGCGCGGCGGCGCGCTCGATGGCGCTGACCGCGGCGGAGGAGCCGTCGAAGGCGATGAGGAGATGCGTCACGCGCCTGATCCTCCCACGACGGGCCGCCTCGGTACCGTGCCGCGCCATGGGCGATGACCCGATCACCGTCGTGCTGGCCGACGACCACGCCGTGGTCCGGACCGGCCTGAAGCTCCTCCTGGCCCAGGACGGGATGCAGGTGGTGGCCGAGGCCGGCGACGTCGCGGGCGCGCTGCGCTACGTGCTGGGCCACAAGCCCGACGTCCTCGTGCTCGACCTCAACATGCCCGGCGAGCCGAGCCTGCCGGCGATCCCGCGGTTCCTCGAGGCGTCGCCGCAGACGCGCATCGTCGTGCTGACGATGCAGCAGGAGCCGCAGTTCGCGCGCGAGGCGCTCGGCGCGGGCGCGACCGCTTATGTGCTCAAGGAGGCGGCCGACGACGAGCTCGTCCAGGCGATCCACGCCGCGCGCGAGGGCCGCACCTACGTCAACCCGTCGCTCGGGGCGAAGCTCGCGACCGCGCCGGTCGGTCCCCCCGGAGGCCTGACCGAGCGCGAGGCCGACATCCTGCGCCTCATCGCCCTGGGCCACACGAACACCGAGATCGCCGAGCAGCTCTTCCTCTCGGTCCGCACCGTCGAGACGCACCGCGCGCACATCCAGCAGAAGCTCGGCCGCACGACGCGCGCCGAGCTCGTGCGCTTCGCGCTCGACGAGGGCCTGGTCGACCGCTAGCTCGCGCGGGCGACGGGCGGCTCGCCCGACGGGAGCGTCGCGTGGAGCGTCGTGCCGCTCTCATTCGACGTGACGTCGAACGTCCCGCCGGCCAGCGCCGCGCGCTCGCGCATGCCGGCCAGGCCGAAGCCCGCCGACGTGGCGGTCGGGTCGAACCCCGCGCCGTCGTCGGCGACGATGAGCTCGAGGTGCCCGGGGACGCTGCGGACGTCGACGCGAACGGCCGTCGCGGCGGCGTGCTTCTTGACGTTGGTCAGCGCCTCCTGCACGAGCCGGTAGACCGTGGTCTCGATCTCCGGGTCGAGCGGCTCGAGCTCGAGCGACAGCGCGATCTCGAGGCCCTCCGACGCGGCGACGCGGTTGGCGAGCGCCTCGAGCGCGGGCCCGAGGCCGAGCTGGTCGAGCGCGGCCGGGCGCAGGTCGCTGATGATCGCGCGGAGGTTCTGGATCTCGCCGGTGATCTGCTCGACCGCGCCGGCGATGTGGGTGCGCAGCGCGTCGGGATCGGGCTCGCGCGCGGCCGCCGACAGCCCGACCCGCAGCGCGGCGAGGCCCTGCAGCGTCTCGTCGTGCAGCTCGCGCGCCCAGCGTCCGCGCTCGTCCTCGGCGGCGCGCAGCGCGTGGCGCAGGCGGTCGCGCTCGACGGTCTGCGCGGTCGAGACGGCGGTGGCGGCGCTCGCCGCGAACGCGAGCATGAGCCGCTCGTCGTCGGCGTCGAAGCCGGCGTCGGTGCTGTCGGTCCGGTCGAACGCCGCGAGGACGCCGAGCGCCTTGCCGCGGAAGTCGAGCGGGACGAGCAGCCCCGCACCGGACAGGCCGAGGGCACCGCCCGGCGAGCGCAGGCGCGACCCGATGTCGGCGATGCGCTCGGGTCGCCGGTCGCGGACGACGTCGCCGAGCACGCTGCCGCTGCTCGGCAGGCGGGTGCCCTGCAGGTCCGACGGCGTCTCGCCGGCGGTCGCGGCGACGACGAGCTCCTCGCCGTCGAGCAGCGCGATGAGCACCCCGCGGGCGCCGACGAGCGCCCGGCCGCGCTTGGCGATGAGCTCGAGGACGCGGTCGATGCGGGTCTCGCCACCGATGGCGCGGGCGATCGCGGTGGTGGCCTCGAGGCCGCGGACGGCGCGCTCGAGCTCGGCCCGGCGACGGTCGGCGCCCTCGTACAGGCGGGCGTTCTCGATCGCGATCGCCGCCCACCCGGCGAGCGTCATCGCGGACTCCTCGTCGGCGTCGTCGAACGCGTCGCCGCCCTGCTTCTCGGTCAGGTAGAGGTTGCCCCACGCCTCGCCGCGGATGAGCACGGGGACGCCGAGGAACGTCGACATCTCCGGGTGGCCCGGAGGGAACCCGTAGGACCTCGGATGCATGGTGACGTCGGGGAGGCGCAGCGGCTTGGGCTCCTCGATCAGCAGGCCGAGCACGCCGCGGCCGTGCGGCAGGTCGCCGATCGCGCGGTGGGTCGCCTCGTCCACACCGCTCGTGACGAAGTCGCGCAGGCCGGTGCGGCTCTCGTCGAGGATGCCGAGCGCCGCGTAGCGCGCGCCGGTGAGCTCGCGCGCGGTCGCGAGGACCTGCTCGAGCACCGCGTCGGGATCGAGCTCGGACACGACGGCGCGTCCCGCCTCGAGCAGGCGCGCGAGCCGCTGCGCGTCCAGGGCGCTGGCGTCGTTCCCCATGGCGCGCCGAACGGTAGCGACGACGCTCAGGCCGCGGCGAGCGCGCGTTCGGCGATCCACGGGGTCAGGTGCCGCCCGAAGAACGTGCCGGTCGGGCACCACGGCGCCTCCTCGTACACGTACGACGCGCCGGGCACCGGGCGTCCCTCGCGGTCGATCGAGGCCTCGAGGAACATCGGCCCGGGAGCGCCGAACAGCTGCGTGCGCAGGATCGACGTCAGCAGCGGCATCGGCGGGTGCGCACCGGCCCGGGCGGCGACCACGGCGGCGACCGTGTCGGCCTGCTGCGCGGCGAGGCCGCCCTGCTTGACCGGGAACGAGGTCATGTCGCCGGCCGTGTAGACGCCGTCGAGGCCGACCACGCCGCCGAGGGCGCGGGTCGCCACGAAGCCGCCGAAGTCGGCGGGCACGCCAGGCAGGCGGCGCCCGACGAGCGCCGGGGCGGCGACGACGCGGTCGGCGGGGACCGCGCCGCCGTCGGCGAGCCGCAGCCCGTGACGGTCGACCGCGGCGGGCGTGCTGCTCGTGGCGAGATCGACGCCGCGCTCGGCGAGCACGCCGGCGACCGCGGTGCTGGCCGCGCCGCCGAAGACCTCGAGCGGGCTGTGCTCGGGCGTGACGAGCGAGACGCGCGTCGACAGCCCGAGGTGCTCGACCTCGGCCGCGGCGAGGAGCGCGAGCTCGTACGCGGGCAGCGTCCACGAGACGCCGGCCGGCGCCGTGATGGCCAGGCTCTCGAGCTCGCCGCGGCGCAGGTCGGCGAGCAGGTGCTCGAGCTGCGCCGCGTCGCGCTGGTCGCGGAACGTGAGCGCGCCGGGGACGGCCGCGCGGGCGCGGGCGCCGAGCGCGAGGATCAGCGCGTCGTACTCGCGCTGCGCGCCGGACGCCAGGCGCACGCGACGGGTCGCGGGAGCGACGGCCTCGACGCGGTCGACGATCAGCGTCGCTCCGGCGTCACGCGCGAGCTCCGCCAGGTCGAAGCGCCCGACGGGCGTGCCGCTGAACGGCGAGACCGTCGCCGCCGGGCGCAGCGTGAGCCACGGGTCGGCGGCGATCAACTCGATCGTCACGCGGTCGTCGGCGTGCGCGCGGAGGGCGAGCACCGCCTCGGCGGCGGCGATGCCGCCACCGAGGACGACGACGTGAAGGGGGTCCGGCGTCCGGGGTGCCATGACCACACCATCGGCGGTCGAGAGGCTCGCACCATCCGTGACCTTCGGCACCTCCGCTGCGGGGAACTACGCAGCGATTCGCGGGAGCCTGCGCATGTCGCGAGGGCGCTCCAGGCCGATGCTTGGACCATGTTCAAGATCCAGTACAACCACACCGAAGGCGACAGCCGGCTCCTCTACGGCATGGGTGGCCCGCTGCTCTTCGCCGTCGCGCTGATCGTCGCGTTCATGCTCTCGCCGTCGTGGATCTTCCTCGCGGGGATCATGGGCACCGTGATCGTCCTCGCCGCCGTCGTGCTCACCGGCCTCAACCACATGCTCGACGAGGAGGGCGACGACCAGTGAGCGCCCACCGCGTCGTCATCGCCGGCGGCGGCGTCGCCGGCCTCGAAGCGCTCATCGCGCTGCGCGAGCTCGCAGGCGACGCGGTGTCGATCACGCTGTTGTCCCCGTCCCGGGAGTTCACCATCCGGGCGCTCAGCGTCCAGGAGCCGTTCGCCAAGCCCTCCGCGCGGATCTACGACGTCGGCGCGATCTGCGCCGACCACGGAGCCGAGCTGCGCCACGACGCGCTCGAGGCGGTCCATCGCGAGACGCGGACGATCACCACCATGAGCGGCGAGGAGCTCGTGTACGACTCGCTGCTCGTCGCGATCGGCGCGCGCCCGTCCCCGGCCTTCCCGCACGTCACGACCTTCCGCGGCGTCCAGGACGCCGAGGCCATGCACGGCCTCCTCCAGGACGTCGAGGGCGGCTGGAGCTCGAGCGTCGCGTTCGTGGTGCCGCCCGGCACGACCTGGCCGCTGCCCATCTACGAGCTCGCGCTGATGACCGCCGAGCGCGCCGAGGGCCTCGGGCTCTCCCCGCAGATCACCGTCGTCACGCCGGAGCACGCGCCGCTCGGGCTGTTCGGCGAGGAGGCCAGTCGCCGCGTCGACGACCAGCTCTCCGAACGCGGGATCATCGTCCGCACCG
>CADCVT010000401.1 GCA_902806215.1 uncultured Solirubrobacteraceae bacterium
CCGACCACGGCGCCGACGCGACGCAGGCGCGCGGGTACGTCGACGCGCTCGTCGACGCGCAGATCCTCGAGGGCGATCTCGCACCGCCGGTGACGGGTGAGGAGCCGGCGGCGGCGCTCGTCGCGAGGCTGGCGTCGGCGGAGAACGGGGCGAACTGCCCGGCCGTGCGTTCGGCACGCGAGGGCCTGGGCGCGGCGCGCGACGCCCTCGCCCGCCTCGACGCCGGCGGCCTCGGCGCCGAAGCGCCCGCCTACGACGCAGTCGCGGAGGCGCTCGAACCGCTCGCGACCGGCGGGCTCGACCCGCGGCGCTCGCTCGTCGCCGAGCTCGTCAGGCCCGCCGACGAGGTCGTCCTCGGCTCGGCGGTCGTCAACGAGATCTCCAGGGCGGTCGAGACGCTCCTCACGCTCCAGCCGGCGCAGCGGGGCGGACCGCTCGCCGAGTGGCGCTCGGCGTTCACCGCGCGGTGGGAGGATCGCGAGGTCCCGCTCGTCGAGGCGCTCGACGAGGAGAGCGGCATCGGCTTCGAGGCGTCGACGTCGCCCGGCGCCGAGGCGTCCCCGGCGGTCCGCGGCCTCCCGTGGCCGGGGCCCGAGCCCGAGACCTCGCGCCTTGGGCCGCGCGCCCGGCATCTGCTCCGCCGGGTGCTCGAGACGGTCGAGGCCGGCGAGGCGGAGCTCGTGCTCGGCGACGCCGACCTCGCGGTCCTGCGCCACGACGAGCACCCGAAGGTCCCCGACGCGTACTCGGCGCTCGTGAGCGTCGCGGCCGCGTCCGACGAGGCGCTGGCGGACGGGGCCTTCCGCGTCCGCTACCAGGGTGCCGGCGGGCCGTCCGGGGCGCGCCTGCTCGGGCGGGTCTGCCACGCCGACCCGGAGCTCGCCGACGCCGTGCGCGCGCACCTGCGCCGGGAGGAGGCACTGCGTCCGGACGCCGTCTTCGCCGAGGTCGTCCACCTGCCCGAGGGGAGGACCGGCAAGCTGATCGCACGGCCCGTCCTGCGCGACCGCGAGCTCGAGTTCCTCGGCCGGTCCGGAGCGCCGCGCGACGACGTGCTCGACGTCCGCGACCTGCTCGTCTCGGTGCGCGGCGGGCGGGTCGTGCTGCGATCGCGCAGGCTGGGGCGGGTCGTCGAGCCGCGCCTGACGAGCGCGCACAACTACGCGATGCCGGGCTCGCTCGGGATGTACCGCTTCCTCGGATCGCTCCAGGCGCAGGACAGCACCGACGGGATCGTGTGGAGCTGGGGCGCGCTCGAGGCCGTCCCGTTCCTGCCGCGGGTCGTCGTCGGGCGCACGATCCTCGAGCGCGCGCGGTGGTCGGTCGGCGTCGACGAGCTCGAGGACGCGATCGGCGCCGGCGACGACGGCGCGCGCTGGAACGCCGTGGCCGCGCTGCGCGAGCGCCGTCGCCTGCGGCGCCGGGTCGCGCTCGCCGACGGCGACAACGAGCTGGCGCTCGACCTCGACTCGGTCGTGGCGCAGGACACGCTCGTGCGCCTCGCCGCGCCGCGCGATCGCATCAAGCTGGTTGAGCTGTGGCCGGAGCCGAGCGACCTGCTGGCGACCGGGCCCGGCGGCCGCTACATGCACGAGATGATCGTGCCGTTCACCCGGCAGCGGCAGGTGACGTCGCCCGGAGGTCCGAGCTTGCGAGGACCGAAGGGCGAAACCACGTTCTCCGTGGCACGGCCGTCGCCGCGCGCGACGCCCACGCCGCGCCGCTTCCTGCCCGGCAGCGAGTGGCTCTACGCGAAGCTCTACACCGGCAGCGCGACCGCCGACGCGCTGCTCTCCGACCTCGTCGAGCCGCTCGTCGCGGACGCCGAGCAGTGGTTCTTCCTCCGCTACGGCGACCCCGACTGGCACGTCCGGCTGCGCATCCGCGGCGACCCGCAGCGCACGCTGCCCGCGCTGCACGCCGCCGCCGAGCAGGAGTCCCGCCGCGGGCGGCTGTGGAAGCTCGAGCTCGCGACGTACGAGCGCGAGGAGGAGCGCTACGGCGGGCCGGAGGCGATCGTCCTGTGCGAGCGGGTGTTCCACGCCGACAGCGCCTGCACGCTCGATCTCGTGAAGCTCGTCGCCGGCGACGCCGGGATGGACGCGCGCTGGAGGCTCGCGCTCGCCGGCATCGACCGTCTCATGGACGACCTCCTCGAGGACCCCGAGGCGCAGCACGCGGCGATCAAGCGCCTGCGCGAGGCGATGGCCCGCGAGCACCGCGCGACGCCGGCGCTGCGCAAGGCGGTCGGAGAGCGCTTCCGAGCCGAGCGCGACGCGCTCGCCCCGCTCCTGCGCGGTGCCGCGTACGAGGGAAGCCTGGCGCCGGGCCTCGCGCTGTTCGATCGCCGCTCGGAGGCGATCGCCGAGCCGCTCGCGCAGCTGCGCGAGCTGAGCGCGAGCGGGCGGCTCGGGGTCGCGCTGCCGCAGCTCGCCTCCGACCTCGCGCACATGCAGACGAACCGCATCCTGCGCTCGGCGCACCGCGCGCATGAGATGGTGCTCTACGACGTGCTGGACCGCCTGTACACGGCCCGCGCCGCCCGGCGATGACCGAGCCCGAGCCGCTGTTCCGCGAGGAGGTCGTCGAGTACATCCTCCGTGGCCGCGGGGGTGGTGACGTCGTCCGGGTCGCCCCGCGCTGGACCGCCCGGGCGTTATGGGCGCTGCTCGCGCTCGCCGTCGCCGCGATCGTCGCCGCGGCGGTGGTCGACGCCGACGGCGTGCCGCTCGCGCCGGCCGTGGCCGACGGCGTGCGGGTGCGTGCGGTCGTGCCCGCGGACGACGCGCCGCGCCCGGGCGACGAGGCCGAGTTCGCGCTCACGCAGACCGGGAGCCGCTCACGGGTGCGGATCCGCAGCGTCTCCGAGCCGCAGAGCGGTGCCGTCACCGTCGTCGCCGCGGTGGAGGACGCGCCCGGGGACGGCGCCGGAGTCCTCGAGATCAAGGTCGGCGAGCGCAAGCTGATCGCCGACCTCGTCCCCGGCTCGTCGGCGAAGCGATGACAGCGGTGCGCGGGCGCATCCCGGTCGTCCGCCAGCTCG
This sequence comes from uncultured Solirubrobacteraceae bacterium, assembly GCA_902806215.1. Lineage (GTDB taxonomy): Bacteria > Actinomycetota > Thermoleophilia > Solirubrobacterales > Solirubrobacteraceae > CADCVT01. Next base: position 3,044 of record CADCVT010000401.1, read on the forward strand.
AGCTGTCGGACTGCGGCGCGGCGTGTCTCGCCATGACGCTCGCGCACCACGGGCGCCCGGTCGGGCTCGACGAGATGCGGCGCGCCACCGGGACCGGGCGCGGCGGCGTCGCGGCGGCCGCGATGGTCGAGGCGGCAGGGCGGTACGGGCTGCACGCGCGCGGCGTCCGCGTCGGCATCGACGCGCTCGGCCACTTGCCGCGCGGGTCGATCCTGCACTGGGAGCTGAGCCACTTCGTCGTGCTCGACCGCGTCCGCCGCGACGGCTCGATCGACGTCCTCGACCCGGCCGTCGGCCGCTACCGCGTCGAGCCGCAGCGGCTGAGCCAGGCGTTCACCGGCGTCGCGCTCGTCTTCGAGCCGACGCAGGACTTCACGACGTCCAAGGGGTCCAAGCCGCGCAGCGTCTGGCGCTACGTCGGCCCTCTGCTGCTGCGGACGCGGCTGCTCCCGCGGATCGTCCTCGTCTCGCTGCTCATCCAGATCCTCGCGCTCGCGGTCCCCGTGATGACCGGCGTCGTGGTCGATCGCGTCGTCCCGGCGGGCGACCTCGACCTGCTCGCCGTCCTCGTCGCGGGGCTGGGCGCGATGGTCGTCTTCCACTTCCTCACGTCGTTCGTGCGCGCGCACCTGCTGCTCCACCTGCGCGCGCACCTCGACCTGCAGATCTCGACCGGCTTCATCTCGCACCTCGTCCGCCTGCCGCCGTCGTTCTTCCTGCGGCGCAGCGCGGGCGACCTGATGATGCGCCTCAACAGCAACGCGACGATCCGCGAGATCCTCACGACGACGGCGATGTCGACCGTCCTCGACGGCGCGTTCGTGAGCCTCTACCTGATCGTCATCGCGTTCCAGAGCCCGACGATGGCGGTGGTCGTCGCCGCGCTCGGCGTCATCCAGGTGGCGACGCTGCTCGTCACGCAGCGGCGCAACCACCGGCTGATGAGCGAGTCGCTCCAGGCGCAGTCGCGCGCGCAGTCCTACCTCGTCCAGGTCCTCGCCGGGATCGAGACGTTGAAGGCGCTCGGCGCCGAGCACCGCGCCGTCGAGCGCTGGTCGCACCTCTTCGTCGACGAGGTCAACGCGTCGCTCGCGCGCGGCCGGCTGTCGGCCGCGGTGGACTCGGTCCTGGGCTCGCTGCGGACCGGGTCGCCGCTCATCGTGCTCGGCGTCGGCGCGGCGCTCGTGCTCGACGGCCAGCTCACGCTCGGCACGATGCTCGCCGTGAGCGCGCTCGCCGCCGGCCTGCTGACGCCGCTGAGCGCGCTCGTCGGCACCGGTCTGCAGGCGCAGCTCCTCGGTTCCTACATGGAGCGCATCAACGACGTGCTCGACACGCCGCCCGAGCAGGAGGCGGGCGTGGGGGAGCCCGTCGACGCGCTCAGCGGCCGCGTCGAGGTCGAGGGGATCGGCTTCGCGTACGAGTCGGGGCCCGACGTGCTCGACGACGTCTCGCTCGCGGTCGAGCCCGCCACCACGCTGGCGATCGTCGGCCGCTCCGGGAGCGGCAAGTCGACGCTCGCCCACGTGCTCGCCGGGCTGTACCCGCCCACGCGCGGGCGCGTCCTCTACGACGGCCGCGACCTGCGCGAGCTCGACGTGCTGAGCGTGCGCCGCAAGATCGGGATGGTCCCGCAGCACCCGTACTTGTTCGGCACCACGATCCGCGAGAACATCACGCTCGCCGCGCCGGACGCGACGATGGACGAGGTGGAGGAGGCAGCGCGACTCGCCGCGATCCATGACGACGTCGTCCGGATGCCGCTCGGCTACGAGACCGTCCTCGCCGACGGCGGGGCGTCGCTCAGCGGCGGCCAGCGCCAGCGGCTGGCGCTCGCGCGGGCGCTCGTGCACCGGCCGGCGATCCTCATCCTCGACGAGGCCACGAGCGCGCTCGACTCCGCCACCGAGACGCAGGTCTACGAGAACCTGAGGACGATCGACGTCACGAAGGTCGTCATCGCGCACCGCGTGAGCACGATCGCCCGCGCCGACGTCATCGTCGTGATGCGCGACGGCGTGTTCGCCGAGCAGGGGACGCACGACGAGCTCGTCGCGGCCGACGGCGAGTACGCCCTGCTGCTCGCCGCCGGCGAGCAGGCCTAGACTCCGTCGGAGCTCGTGTTCACGCCGGTCCGGACCCGCCACACCTTCGAGGAGGCTGCCGAGCAGATCGCGGACAAGGTCCGTGCCGGCGAGCTGCGCTCGGGCGACAAGCTGCCGCCCGAGCGCGACCTCGCGGTGACGATGGAGATCAGCCGCCCGACGCTGCGCGAGGCGGTCAAGGTGCTCGTCGAGGCCGCGGTGCTCGAGGTGCGGCGCGGCCCCGGCGGCGGCATGTTCGTCGCCTCGGACGTCGTGCCGACCGAGCTCATCCGGCGCCGCTCGGAGCTGCGCCGCGCGGAGGTCGCGCACGTGCTCGAGGCGCGGCGGATCGTCGAGCCCGGCGTCGCGAAGCTCGCGGCCGCACGCGCGACCGAGGACGACTTCGCCGCGCTCGAGCGCTCGATCGAGGCGATGCACGCGATCGTCGTACGGGGCTACCGGGCCGACGACGAGGACCGGTTCCTCCAGCTCGACGTCCAGTTCCACCTCGCGATGGCGCGCGCGGCCGGCAATCCGACGGTCGAGACGCTCATGCGGACGCTCTTCCGCCAGCTCGAGATCGCCCGCGACATGGCGATGCACCTGCCGACGGTGCCCGACTGGACGATCGACATCCACCAGCGCACGCTGGAGGCACTGCGTCACGGCGACGAGGACGACGTGCAAGCTGTGATGGACGAGCACCTCGGGCAACTGGAGAAGACCGCCAGATCCGTGAGGTAAGCTCGTTTGACCTATTCGTCCGGACCAGGTGTTGGGGCCGGACGATTCCAGAGGA
>CADCVT010000402.1 GCA_902806215.1 uncultured Solirubrobacteraceae bacterium
CACATGCGCTACCTGCCGTGCGGCGCGCACACGACCAGGCGGGAGGCCGAGCGCGCGCGCACCGCCGCCTTCCACGCCGCCGGCCTCGCGACGCTCACCTACCTGCAGGAGAAGATCTGCGCGACGTACCCTGGCGGCTTCGACGCCGCGCGCGAGCGCGACGCGCTCGTGGAGCGCGAGTCCGGCGAGCCGTACGTCTACCCGGCGTACCTCGGCGAGGAAACGCCGCCGAGCCGCCCGATGGGGCTCGTCGACTTCACCGCGCCCCGTGCGCAAGAGCTGTTCGACCTCCTGCTGCGCGACCCCGTCGAGGACGGCCACGACGGCTGGATGGAGGACTTCGGCGAGTCGTTCCCGCCCGACGGCCGGACCGCCGACGGCCAGACCGGCGCCACCGCGCACAACAGCTACCCCGTCGGCTACCACCGTGCCGGCCAGTCGTTCGCCGACCGCGCGCCGCGCCCGCTCGCGCGGTTCGCGCGCTCGGGGTGGACCGGCGTGCACCCGTACGTGCCGATCGTCTGGGGCGGCGACCCGACGACCTCATGGGGCTTCGACGGCCTCGAGTCCTCGATCGCCAACGCGCTCACGATGGGCCTCTCGGGCATCTCGACGTGGGGCTCGGACATCGGCGGCTACTTCTCGCTCGGCCTCAACGAGCTGACGCCGGAGCTGCTCGTGCGCTGGATCCAGTTCGGCGCGGTCTCGACGGTCATGCGGACGAAGGCCGGCGGCGTCGCCGTGCCCGCGAAGGAGCGCCCGCAGATCTGGGAGAAGCCGATGCTGCCGCACTGGAAGCGGTGGGCACGGCTGCACACGCAGCTCCAGCCGTACCTGGCCGGCGCGACCGCCCGCTATCGCGAGACCGGCATGCCCGTGATGGCGCACCTCGCGCTCGTCGCGCCGGAGGACCCGAAGGCGACCGAGCGCGAGGACGAGTTCCTGTTCGGCCCGGACCTGCTCGCCGCGCCGGTCATCCGGCCCGGCCTGACCGAGCGCGAGCTCTACCTGCCGGCGGGGCGCTGGGTCGACCTGTGGCGAGCGGTCCGCTACGACGAGTCCGACGGATCGCTCGACCTCGGCCCCGCGCGCACGCTCGAGGGCGGCCGCGAGGTCACCGTGCCGGCACCGCTCGACGAGCTGCCGCTCATGGCCCGCGCCGGCACCGTCCTGCCGCTGCTCTCGCCCGACGTGGACACGCTCGCCGACTACGGCGAGGGCGCCAAGGGCGTCGTCCGGCTCGCCGACCGCCGCGACCGGCTCGAGCTGCTCGCCTTCCCGCGCGGGACGAGCCGCGCGCGGTTCAACGATCGCGAGACGATCCGCTCGCGCGAGACGAAGCGCCGCTGGCAGCTCACGGTCTTCGGCGAACGCTCGCGCCGGTACCGCGTGCAGGCCTCGCTGGCGACGCTGCGCCGCCCCTTCCACCCCTGCCGCGTCCGCGCCGGCAAGCGGCGCCTCCCGGCGAGCGCCTGGCGCTACGACCGCCGCACCAGGACCCTGACCGCGACGTTCCGCGCCAAGCGGGGAACCCTCACCGTCGAGCGGGCGGGCTGCGCGAAGAAGCGCTGAGCCCGGGTTCTACAGTGGATCGAGCACCCCCGCCGGACGGTCCGTCCGGCGGGCGAAGCGTGCTCTGAAACCGTGTCCCTGCGCTCTCTCCTCCAGCATCTCGACGACGATCCGCAGGCCGGAAAGCTCCAGGCCGAGGGCGGTCGCGCGTTCGTCTCGCAGGCGCTGCGGGCGTACGTCGTCGCGGCGCTCGCGGAGGCCGACACGACGCGGCCGACGCTCGTCGTCGCGGGCGACGACCGCCAGGCGCGCGACCTCGCCGCCGACCTCAACCAGTGGCTCAAGCCGCGGACCGTGCGCTTCTACCCGAGCCGCGGCGTCACCTACGAGTCGCACCTCGCCCCGCCGCCGCACCTCGTCGGCCTGCGGGTCGCCGCGCTCGACGCGCTGCTCGACGGGGAATCAGGCCCTCAGGGCGCAGATTCCCCGCCGCCGGTCGTCGTCATCTCCGCCGTCGCGCTGAGCGAGAAGGTGCCGGATCCGTCGCTGCGCCCGCACGGCTTCACGATCACCAAGGGCGATCTGCTCGATTTGGGTGAGACGGCCGAGCGGCTCGCCGGCATGGGCTACGAGCGCGTCGACCAGGTTGAGGACCGCGGGCAGTTCGCCATCCGCGGCGAGATCCTCGACCTCTACCCGGCGACCGCCGACCGCGCCGTGCGCGTCGACCTCTTCGACATCGAGGTCGAGTCGCTGCGCGAGTTCTCGACGTTCACGCAGCGGTCGTTCGGGGACGTCGAGAAGGTCGAGATCTCTCCGGCCGCGGAGCTCTCGCACGACCTTCGCGAGCTCGCCGAGCTGGCGGTCGGCGACGTCGACGAGGACGAGCGGCAGGACATCGCGGAGCTGCTTCCCGTCGACCGCTTCCGGGCGTTCCTCGAGATGGTCGACGACGCGAACGTCGTCATCGCGGCCGAGGAGGACGTCCCGCCGGCGCTCAAGGACCACTGGCAGGACGTCTGCACCGCGTTCCACGACCAGGACGCCCACGACCTCTACGTCAAGCCCGACGACGTGCTCGCGCAGCTCGACGAGCGCGTCCGCATCCGGCTGTCGAGCGTCTCCGGCGACCAGCCGTTCGAGTTCCGCGCCCAGACCGCCGACACCGCCGCGCGCAACATGACCGAGGCCGAGACCGAGCTCGAGAAGCTCGTGCGCTCGCAGTACCGCACGGTCGTGGCGTGGACGACCCAGTCGGAGGGCGAGCGCGCCGCCTACAACCTCGCGCGCGTCCGGGCCTCATGGGACGCCAGCGAGCCGCTGCGGTTCGTCCAGGCGCGCCTGCGCGACGGCTTCATCGCGCCGGGCTTCAAGCTCGCGGTGCTGCCCGACCACCGGCTGCTCAGGCGCCGTCGGGCGGAGCGCAGCGGCGGCATGGACACCGGGCGCAAGCGCCGCGGCGCGCTGCGCTCGTTCGCCGACCTGCGCACCGGCGACATCATCGTCCACGAGGACCACGGGCTCGCGCGCTTCGCCGGCTTCGACACGAAGACCGTCGCCGGCGTCACCCGCGACTACCTCAACCTCGAGTTCCAGGGCACGGACAAGGTCTTCATGCCGGTCGACCAGCTGGCGAAGATCAGCCGCTACGTCGGCGCCGGCGGCAGCCACCCGCCGCTGTCGAAGCTCGGCGGCAAGAGCTGGGAGACGCTCAAGGCGCGCGCCCGCCGCGCGGCGCAGGAGCTCGCCGGCGAGCTGCTCAACCTCTACGCCGAGCGCAAGCGCCGCCGCGGCCTCCAGTTCCCGCCCGACAGCGAGTGGGTCATCGAGTTCGAAGGCAAGTTCCCCTACCAGGAGACGCCCGACCAGCGCGAGGCGATCGAGCTCGTCAAGGGCGACATGGAGGCCGAGCGCCC
>CADCVT010000403.1 GCA_902806215.1 uncultured Solirubrobacteraceae bacterium
GCCGCCCGCGCGCTGGCCGAGCGACGGCGGGGCGGGGCGAGCTGGCCGCTGGCCGTGCGACGCGAGCTCGCCGGCCCCGCGCGGCACCGGATCGCCGCCGAGATCCGGCGACGGCGGGCCGACGAGCCCGGCGCTCCCTGGATCGCGCCGGGGTTCGCGCGGCGGATGGCGCTTGCCGACCGGATGCGGTCGAGCGGCTACGACCGCTCGTTCGCCCGCGCGGACGACTGGGAGCGGCGCATGGCGACCCTCCTGCCGGGGATCACGCCGGTGGGTGCCATCACACACGCGCAGGGCGCGGCGTTCGGGCTCGACGTGCGCGATCCGACGACCGATGTCCGCCTCCTCGAGTTCTGCCTCGGCGTCCCGCGCGACCAGTTCGTGCGTGGCGGCCGCGACCGCTGGCTCATCCGGCGCACGCTCGAGGGCCTCGTCCCCGACGAGGTGCGCTGGAACACGCGGCGAGGCCGTCAGGGCGTCGACATCGGCCTGCGCCTGCGCGCCGACGCGCCCGCCGTGTCGGCCGCCCTCGACCGCGTCGCGGCCTCGCCCCGAGCCCGCGACCTCCTCGCCGTCGACGGCCTGATGGAGGCGTGGGCTCGCCTGCGAGACGGCCCGGACGCTCGAGCCCTGGCGATGGCCCACGGCCTCGTCCGCACCATCGACGTCGGGGTGCTCGTCGCGGCGTCCGAGACAACCGGTCCCACTCGCGTGGATCGATCGAAACTGGCAGACTGACCGACATGACCCATACGTCGCCCGACTCCGTGCCCGCTTCCGACGCCGGAGCCGCGGCCGCGAAGCGCCCCTGGCATCCGCCGACGCTCCAGGAGGTCGACATCAGCGAGACCGAGAGCAACTTCCAGACGCCGGGCGGCTCAGACAACCAGATCTACGCGTCCTAGCCCTCTGAACGCGCAGGAACGCGGCGCCCCAGCCGGTGCTCAGGCGGTCCTCGTGCGTTGCGAGCACGCGGACGTCCAGCGCACCGGCGAGGACGTCTTGCTCGTCGATCGCGCGGCCGCCTCCGCGTTCCGCCTCGACGGGGTCGCCGCGCTGATCGCCGAGGGTCTCGGCTCGCCGACGACCCTCGAGCTGTTGTACGAGCGGACGCTCGCGGAGTTCGACATCGGCCGCGACGACTGCGAGCGCGCCGTCTCCGAGTTCGTGTTGAGCCTCGAAGAGCGCGGGTTCGTTGAGGCCGTCGAGGCACCCCCGGAGGTGACCGCGATGCGGCGCCGGTACCTCGACCTGCTCGCGCGCACGCTCACGAACCTCGTCTACCCGGAGCACGAGCTGCGGGTGGAGCTGCTCGAGCGCGAGGGGCCGGGCGAGGATCGCATCGCTCGGCGCAGGCTCATGCGCGATATCCGGTATGAGCACGCCGAGGCCTACGCCTCGCTCGTCGACGCCAAGCTCGAGGGCAGGACCTGGCGGGGACGCCCGGCGCCGGACGCCCACACGATGGTCGGGCTGCGCCGGCTGCGGAACCTCGAGCGCTGCGCGACGCGCATCTTCGCCGACGGGATCCCGGGCGACTTCCTCGAGGCGGGCGTCTGCCAGGGCGGCGCGTCGATCTTCCTGCGCGCGCTGCAGGTCGCGTACGACGAGGCCGACCGAAGGACGTGGCTCGCGGACTCCTTCGCGGGACTCCCGGAGCCGACGCACCCCGCGGACGTCGCGGAGAGGCTCGACCTGTCCGAGCCGAAGCAGCCGTGGCTCGCCGCCGGGCTTCGCGCGGTGCAGGACAACTTCGCGACGTACGGCCTGCTGTCGGACGGGGTGCGCTTCCTGCCCGGGTGGTTCGCCGACACGCTTCCGTCGGCGCCGGTCGAGCAGATCGCGCTGCTGCGCCTGGACGGCGACCTCTACATCTCGACGTGGGACACGCTCGTCGCGCTGTACGACCGCGTCTCCGTCGGCGGGTACATCGTGGTCGACGACTACGGCTGCTTCGAGGCCTGTCGCCAGGCGGTGCAGGACTTCCTCGCCGAGCGTGGCCTGACCCCGGATCTGCGGCCGATCGACTGGAGCGCCGTGTTCTGGCGCAAGACGGCCTGACCAGGCGCCGCAAGCCGCGCCTGCTGATCGTCCATCCACCGGGTCAGGCCGCCGGGGAGGACGGTGGCCTCGTCGTCCTCCACGTGACGTCGCTGTCAGAGCTGCTCGAACGGCGCGGGTGGGCCGCCGAGGCGACCGACCTGCTGGACCCGCGCCTCTCGCGGCTGGCGACGTCCGCCGACCTCGTGCTCGTCCAGATGCTCCCGAACCCGGAGGTCGAGGCGATCATCCGGGAGCGCCGGCGGCTCGGGCTGCCGACGGTGTTCGAGATCGTCGACAACTTCCTCGCGATCTCCGACTGGGCGAAGGAGTCGCACTGGATGCGCAGCCCGCTGCATCGCCAGCACCTGCTGCTCCACGCGACGCTCGCCGACGCGGTTCAGGTGTACTCGCACGGCCTCGCGGAGCTGTTCGCCGGGATCAACGCGCGCATCATCCGGTTCGACCCGTACGTGCCGCTGCCCGAGCAGGCGCCACCGAAGCCGCCGGGATTCGTGTTCGGCTGGGCGGGGACGGCGACGAACGCAGCCGACCTCGCGGCGATCGCGCCGGCCGTCGTCGCGTTCTGCGCACGGCACGCGGACGCGCGGTTCGCGTACATGGGGGCCCGGCCGGTGTACGACGGGACGTTCAGCGCCATCGACCCGAGCCGCGCGATCGTCCACCCGTTCAGCGAGCACCCTCAGTACCTCGCCTTCGTCGCGGGGCTCCACGTCGGCCTCGTCCCGCGGACGCCAACGCCGTTCAACGCAGCGCGCACCGACTGGAAGTTCGCGACCTACGCGGCCAACGGCGCCGCGCCGGTGCTCGAGGACGCACCGGCCCACCGGCCACATGCCGACGTCGCACGGATCTTCTCGACCCCCGCCGACCTCGAAGCCCTGCTCGAGGAGCTCTTCGCCGACCGTGAGGGCACCGCGGA
>CADCVT010000404.1 GCA_902806215.1 uncultured Solirubrobacteraceae bacterium
GAGCGTGTGATGCACCCAGCCGACGATCGCGGCGCCGTCGGGAGCCACGTCGAGGTCGTAGACCATGCCCGCCGTGTTGGACCAGTGGTCGCCGAGCCGGACGGGCGTCGACCAGATGCCGGTGGCGGCGGACCGCGTCGATGCCCAGATCCCAACGTCCTGGCTCCACACGGCGGTGAGGTTCCCGGCCTGGTCGAACGCGATGACGGGTCGCCGCGAGCTGCCGCGGTTCGTAGTCCCGTTCAGCTCGCGGACCGCGCCCCACGTTCCGTCGGCCGCGCGATGGATGACGAAGGGGAACTCCGCGCAGCAGCCACCCGGATCGCCGGCCTGCCACGAGATCGCGGCCGAGCCGTCGCGCGCCATCTCGACGGCGAGCGTGTTCGTTCGGATCGCGGGCACGGTCGCGATCTGCTCGGGCGCCTGCCACGACGCGCCGGCTTGACGTCGCGAGGCGACGAGGCGCATCTGGCCGTCGACGTAGCCGACCCACGCGGCCAGGGCGTTTCCGTGCGCGTCCATGCCGGTTGCGGTGCCGAGCGAGAAGTTCGTCGTCGGCACGGCGTCGGAGGTGAGGTCGTGCGCGCTCAGCCAGGCGGGACCGGGCGGGGCGATCTGGATGTTCCGGCTGCGCGACGACGTGTTGCCGATCGCGTCGGTAGCGGTGACCGTCACCGTCTTCGTGCCTTGGCTCGCGTAGGTATGGCTGGCGGTCGTCCCGGTCGCCGTCCCCTCACCGGTGCCGAACGCCCACGTGACGGCCGCCGGTGGCGACCAGACATCGACCGCGTCTACGGAGAAGTGCGTCGGATGTCCGGTCACGCCGTCAGGGGCCGAGAAGCTCCCGAGCTTCGGGCCGGTCGCGTCGAATCCGGCCGTCTGGACGCCGCGCTGGTAGGAGGTCCCGTCGACGTGCTCGTAGGCGACGACCGCGTTCCCGTCACCGTCGATCCCGGCGTCTGGGTAGTCGAAGGCGAGCCGCTCGCCCGAGATGACGCTCGTCGCGGCTGCCCACGGCTCGCCCGCGACCTTCGTCCGCGCCACCAGACGCCGGAAGGCGATCGGCCCGTTCATCCCATGAGTCAGGAAGACGGCCACGGCGTCGCCGTCCTGGTTGGTCCTGATCTCGGGCGGGTCGATGCTCGCGCCGAGGTCGGTGTAGAACCACGACGCGGCCCCCCACCCGTTCTCGAAGCTGAACTCGCGCGACTCGACCTGCGGCCGCTCGTTGTTGTCGCGCCGCGTCCAGATCGCTGTGCCCTTGCCGGCACCGTCGAGCTCCATCCGTGCGACGTTGAACACGCTGCCGGAGCCGTTGTAGTCCGGCGGGTAGCCGAACTGGCCGGGATCCTCGGGCGTGAGCTGGGTCAGGTTCCAGGTGCCGGACGCGCTCGTGCGGTGGGCCGACTGGAAGGACTGCAGCCACCAGTTGCCACCGTAGATCTGGACCATCCAGGTGACGACGGCGCGGCCGTCGTTCGTGATCTCGGCGTTCGCGTAGCGGGTGTCGCGCGACCCCGCGCCCGGCGCCTGGTAGACGTGAGTCGGCTGCGCGTCCCAGACGCCGCCGGCAGTTCGGGTGGAGACGCGGACCACGCCGTTGCCGGACGGCCGGTCCTGCGTCGGGACCGTCGGGGTCCAGGCGACGACGGCACGCCCGTTGGGAGCCACGTCGAGGTCGAACACCGCCTCGCTGTTGCCGCCGAGCTCGGTGGCGGTCCCCCAGACGCCAGTGGCCGCGGACCGCGTCTGCGCCCAGAGAGCACTGCTGCCCCACGCCACGGTGAGGTTGCCTGTTTCGTCGAACCCGATGTGCGCCTCGCCGACCGCGGCGGTCTTGTTCTGCGGGATGTGCGTCGTCCACGTTCCTGCCGCGTCGCGATGCGCCACCCTCGCCCAGACGAAGCAGCAGCCGGCCGGGTCGTTCTCGATCCACGTGATCGCGGCGACGCCGTTCGGCCCGTACCTGACCTCGATCGTCTCTTGCTTGATCGACGGCGCGTCCGCGACCTTCGCGGGCGCGCTCCAGCTGCCGCCCGCCGGCCGCGTCGCGGCGACCACCTGACCGGCGCCATCGACGCGACGCCACCACGTGGCGATCGCGTTTCCTCCGTCGTCCATGGCCACGGCAGCGCCGGTGATGTCGGTCGTCGTCGCCGCGCGCGGCTCTGGCGCCAACCATGCAGGCGATGCCTGCGCAGCGGCGGGAACGACGAGGGCGATGACCGCCACGAGAGCGACGGCGAGACGACGGCAACAGGCTTCCATGCTCACTTCTCCGGTTGTGGGCGACGCGAGCTTGAGGCTTCTGGAGCCCGTCGCACCGAAATTGAACGAATCGTTGAACACGAGTCAGATCCAGCCCTGGTCGCGCGCTCGCAGGACGGCCTGCGTGCGGTCGGGGACGCCGATCCGCTGGTAGATGCGGTGCAGATGGCTGCGCACCGTGGCCTCGGCGACGCCGAGCTGCACCGCGATCTGCTTCGGCACGAGCCCGTCGCTCAGGTGGACGAGCACCTCGCGCTCGCGCTCGCTCAGCGGGCTCGGCGCGGCATCGCGCTCCTCGGCCTCCGGCGGCAGCTCCATGACGATCGCGCGCAGCGAGCTCGGGGCGATCCCGGCGACCGCGACGGTCGTGGCGAGGCGGCCGGCGTCGATCTGCCGGCCCATGCGCGCGTGGGCCAGCATGTCGGCGATCCGCACGAACGCCGCCAGGCCCAGGCGGTCGCGATGGTGCGACTCGATCGCCGCGGCGAGCGGCTCGGGCAGCCTCCACTCCCGCGCTATCCAGCCGCCGAGCTCGGCGTGGTCGAGCGCGAACGCCTCGCGCTCGGCGGCGACCCGCTCCTCCGGGCTCGCGTCGGCCGGCACGCGCCGCGCGTAGCCGGGCTCGGCGCGCTCGAGCGCGACGCGGCCGATGTCGTGGAGCGTCGTCGCGGCGACGAGCTCGCCGGCGCGCTCGAGCTGCAGGTCGGCGGCCAGGCGCGCGGCGATGTCGCGCACCGCGATCGCGTGCGCGCGGAAGCGCTGGGGCACGAGGCCCCACGCGTCGTCGGGCTGGAGCGGGTCGTACACCGGCACCCCCTCGACGAGATCCCGCAGGCCCACGTCGCCGAGGACGGCCACCGCCTGGGCGCCCGTCGAGGCCGTGTGTCCCTCGCCCGCGTTCGCCGCGCGCAGCGCGTGGATGAGCAGGGCGGGCTCCTGCTCGACCGCGGCGATCACCTCGCTCGGGCGGTGCGGCTGCGCGAGGACGCGCGCGAGTCGCCGGCGTGCGTCGACCGCGACCGGGAGGAGGTCGACCGCGCGCGGACCCGGAGGCTCGGGCGGCGCCGGGAACGGCCGCTTGGGCGGGAACGGCGCATCGTCCACGTGAGCGACTGTGCGCCACCCGGGCCTGGACCGGACCCCAGTCTTTCTGCCGACCCACCCCAGGAGAACGAGAAGTAGAGTGCCGCGCCGATGCCGCTCCAGCCGGGCTCCGACGAGCTTGTCGAGCGCGAGCGCGAGCTGGCCGCGGTCGACGCTGCGCTGCGGGGCGCGCGCTCCGGCGCCGGCCGGATCATCATGCTCGACGGGCCCGGGGGGATCGGGAAGACGAGCGTCCTCGAGGAGGCGGCCCGGCGCGCCGCGGCAGACGGCTTCGACGTGCTGGGCGCGCGGGGGTCTGAGCTCGAGCGCGAGCTGACGTTCGGCGTCGCGCTCCAGCTGTTCCAGCGGCGCGCGCTGCGCGCGGACGCCGACGAGCGCCGCACGCTCCTGGCCGGCGCGGCCTCGCTGGCCGAGCCGCTGCTCGCCGCGTCCGGCGATCCGCCGGCCGGCCAGGCCGTCACCCACGGCCTCTTCTGGTTGACCTCGAACATGGCGGCCGAGCGACCCCTGCTGCTGTGCGTCGACGACGCGCACGTGGTCGACGCGCCGTCGCTCGCGTTCCTGCTCTACCTCGCACAGCGACTGGAGGACGTCGAGGCGGTCGTGTGCCTCACCGCACGACCCGGCGAGGCGGGTACCAACGAGGGAGTGCTCGGCGGGCTGCGCGCGCACCCGGCGACGGAGCGGCTCGACGTGCAGCCGCTCAGTCGCGGCGGCGTCGGCTGGCTCGTCGCCGCGCAGGGGTTCGCGGGCGCCGCGCCCGCGTTCGTCGCCGCGTGTGCCGACGCGACGGGCGGCAACCCGTTCTACCTGCGCGAGCTGCTGCGCGTGCTGCGCGCGCAGGAGATCCGCGGCACCGCCCAGGACGCTCCGGCGGTGCGGAGCGTCGGTCCGCAGGCGGTGGCCAAGGCGGTCTGGCTCGCGCTGTCGCACCTGGGGCCGGAGGCGACCGCGCTCGCGCGTGCCGTCGCGGTGCTCGGCGACAGCGCC
>CADCVT010000405.1 GCA_902806215.1 uncultured Solirubrobacteraceae bacterium
CCCTAGCGCCGCGCTCGCGGGGCCCCACGCGTCTGCGGCAGCGCCGGCGGCGAGCGTCGTGCGGGCACGGGCCACGCCGTCCTGCGCGGCCTCCCAGTCGATCCACGCGTCGTCGGGGAGCGCGAGCCGCAGGTCCGACCGTCCCTCCAGCCGCCCCTCCCCCAGGGCGCGCCGCAGCCGCGACAGCGGCGGCGCCAGCAGCGCGTCGCTGCCGCCGTCGGCCCAGAGCGCGCCGGCGAGCTCGTCGCGCCGGACCGGCCGCGCCCGGTGCAAGACGAGGTACGCGAACAGCAGTCGCCCCTGCCGGCCGGGGAGCAGGTCCTCGAGCACCTCTCCCTCCCACTCCACGGCGAGCCGTCCGCAGAGGTGGATCCGGGCGCCGCTCATCGGCCGATCAGGCTACGGTCTCGCGACCTTGGCCGCACGCGCTGACTTTCCCCACGTGCTCGACGTCCCAACTCGCTGGAAGGACAACGACGTCTACGGGCACGTCAACAACGTCGAGTACTACTCGTACTTCGACACGGTGATCAACACCTGGCTGATCCGCGAGGGCGGCCTCGACATCCACGCCGGCGACGTGATCGGGCTGTGCGCCGAGTCGCACTGCACGTTCCACGGGCCGCTCGCGTTCCCGGAGACCGTGAGTGCCGGGCTGCGCGTCGGGCACCTCGGCCGGTCGAGCGTCAAGTACGAGATCGGCCTGTTCTCCGAGACCTCCGAGGAACCCGCCGCCGAGGGCTGGTTCGTGCACGTGTTCGTGGACCGCGCCACGCGGAGGTCCGCCGGCGCGATGCCCGCGCAGCTGCGGGAGGCGCTCGAACGGCTCGTCGTCCCCGGCTAGGCCGGCCGGTCGAGCGCGTGGCCGACCGCGCCGTCCTCGGTCGACGGCGCGTCGGTGAAGCCGAGCTTGCGCAGGACGCCGATCGACGTGTCCCCGTCGGGCTGCGGCAGCGTGTGCGCGCGGACGCGACGGACGCCGCGCGCGAACGCGTTGGCCACGAGCCCCTGCGCCGCGCGATCCCGCGCCGCTGGAACGACGGCACGACCGAGTACCCGATCTCGACCATCCCGTCGTCGTCGCGCAGACCGCGACACTCCGGGGTGGGGGCGGCCCCCCGGACCGTCAGCGGCCGGGCTCGAAGCTGAACTCGCCGTCCGACTCCGGCGGCTCGGGCGCCTTGGCCGGCGACGCAGGTGGCTCGACCACACGGGGGTCCGGCTCGGCCTCGCGTGGCGTGGCGCTCTCGACGGTGAACTCGGCGTCGTGGTCTCGGTCTGACAACGGCGGCGACGAGGGAGTGGGTTCTGACGTGGTCGGCAGGGACGGAGCCGCGTCGCGAGTCGTTCGCGGCTCGGGCGGAGCTCCGGCACCAGACGGACCCTCTTCCTCACGGACCGTCGGTTCGGGAGTGGCGACGCGCTCGGGAGCCGGAAGGGCGGAGCGCGACAGCGTCGGCGCGGGCTCCCCGGCCGAGGAGTGCTGGACCGCGACGCCGCCGCCCGCGAGCGCGGCCGTCGACGCCGCGACGGCGGCGAGCTTCCCGCCGCCGATCGCCTCGACCGCCGACTGCGCCTTGACGAGCGGCGCGACGACGCGCTCCTGTGCCGCGAGCGCGAGCTCGGTCAGGCGGTCGAGCAGGCCTCCACCGGCGGGAACGCCCGCGAAGCCGACCGGCAGCAGCAGCGCCGCGGCCGCCGGCGCGCGCCGCATCTCCCCCAACGTCGCGCGGCAGCCCGCGCAGTTCCGCAGGTGCGGCCGGATCGCCAGGACGTCGCGCGCCTTCGCCTCGCCGTCGGCCATCGCCGACAGCACCGGCGCCCAGCGCGCGCACTCCTCGCCCGACTCGATCCCCGCCACGCGCGCGAGGAACGCCCGGCGCCCCTCGGTCAGGCACCGGTTGACCTTCGTGTACGTCCACCCCTCGCGCTCGGCGATCTCCGAGTACGAGAGGCCCTGCGCCTTCAGGACGAGCGCCGTGACCTCCTGCGGCTTCAGGCGCCGCAGCGCCTCGGCCGCGCGGGTCATCTCGTCGAAGCGCTCCGAGCGTTCCTCCACCGACGGCACGTACCGCCCGTCGTCGAGCGCGTCGAGCGCCGCCTCCTCCGCGAACCCGACGAGCCGGGCGCGCTGGCGGCGGACCTCGAGCGCCTCGTGCTTGCACACCGTGTGCACCCACTTGTACGCCGTCGCCGCATCGAGGCGCGACGCGTTGCGCACGAAGATCTCCATCGTCCGCTGGTAGGCGTCCTCGGCGTCGGCCGCGCAGTCGGTGTAGCGCCGCGCCACGCGCAGCAGCGAGTCGGCGTGCTCCGCGACGGTCGCGACGACGAGAGCCCGGTCGGTGTCTTGCATGACGAACATGAGGGAACGACGAGCAACTTCTCGCCCCTCCCGTCACGACATCAAGCGCGTGGACCAGTGTCCGACCGTAGAGTCCCCGGGCTGCCCTTCCCGGAGGGCACGACCGCGGCGGAGTACGTGTGGCAGCGCGACGACGTCACGGCCTTCGAGGTCGTGCCCGAGACCGACGACGTCCGCCGGCAGCTCGACGTGCCCGCGGAGCTGCGCCCGGCGGAGTAGCTGGGTGATCGAAGACCTCGGTCTCCGATTCCTGAGCGCGAACGCGCCCACTCGACATACGACATAGAAGTCGTGATACGGTAGTCGGAGTCGAAGGGAAGTACCCCGACGGCGTGCATCGTCAGCACGGCGGCTCCGGCATGGAGCGCCCGGTGCACGCGGCCTCCTTGAACGGACGGCGGGGAAACCTTCGCGGCATGACCCCCGTCACCCGCGAAGGAGCAACCGCACACCATGTCCGACCTGCTGTCGTCCGACGCCGCCCCCTGGGCCGGCCTCGCCATCGCGATCGTCGTCCTGCTGGCGATCGACCTCTTCATCGTCCGCGGCCGCAACGGCGAGATGAGCCTCAGGCTCGCCACCGTGGCGAGCCTCGTCTGGGTCGGCGTCTCGCTGGCGTTCTTCGGCGTGCTGCTGCTGTTCGGCGACAGCGAGGACGCGAACGCGTACCTCGCCGGCTACCTCGTCGAGAAGTCGCTCTCGCTCGACAACGTCTTCGTCTTCCTGCTCGTGTTCACCGCGTTCGGCGTCCCCGTCGCCGAGCGCCACAGGCTGCTCACCTACGGCATCGTCATGGCGCTCGTCCTGCGCCTCGCGTTCATCCTCGTCGGCGCGGCCATCCTGGGTGCCTTCAGCTGGGTGAACTTCGTCTTCGCCGCGTTCCTCATCTGGACCGGCTGGAAGATGTACAGCCACCGCCACGACCACGACGGCGAGCAGGAGCTCGTCGAGAAGCTGTCGACGCGCCTGCCGATGTCGAACGCGCCGTCGGAGGGACGGCTCGCCCGCCGCGAGAACGGCAAGCGCGTCCTGACCACCGCGGGCGCCGCGCTCGTGGCCATCGCGATCGTCGACATCATCTTCGCCGTCGACTCGGTCCCGGCGATCCTCGCGATCACCACCGACAGCTACATCGTGTTCGCCGCGAACGCGTTCGCGCTGCTCGGCCTGCGCCCGCTGTTCTTCCTCGTCGCGGAGCTCGTCGAGCGCCTCTACTACCTCAAGACCGCGCTCGCGGCGCTGCTCGTGTTCATCGGGATCAAGATGGCCCTCGCGCAGATCGTCGGCAAGATCGGCCCGGAGATCAGCCTCCCGGTGATCCTCGCGATCCTCGCCGCCGGCGTGATCGCCTCGCTGATCCGCGACCGCCGGCTGGCGGGCGCGGGACCTCGAGAGCGTCGAGGAGCGCGAGGTCGAGGTGGTCTAGCCGATGAGCTCGTCGAGCGTCCTCCCCGACGC
>CADCVT010000406.1 GCA_902806215.1 uncultured Solirubrobacteraceae bacterium
TCGCGGTCGTCGTCGTCGACGAGCAGCACCGCTTCGGCGTGCGCCAGCGCGCCGCGCTCGACGCCAAGGCTCCCGCCGGTCTCGCGCCGCACGTGCTGCACATGACCGCGACGCCGATCCCGCGCACGCTGCGCCTCGCGTCGTTCGGCGCGCTCGACGTGACCGCGCTGCGCGAGCTGCCACGGGGCCGCCAGCCGATCGAGACGTTCGTCGCCGACGGCGAGCGCTCACGGGCGCGCGCGTACGAGCGCATCCGCGAGGAGCTGCGCGCCGGTCGTCAGGCGTTCGTCGTGTGCCCGCTGGTCGAGGACTCCGAGGCCGTGGCCGCCCGCGCGGCGACCGCCGAGTACGAGCGGCTGCGTGCGACCGAGTTCGAGGACTTCGAGGTCGTGCTCCTGCACGGCCAGATGAAGCCGCGCGAGAAGGCCGAGGCGATGGAGCGGTTCTCGTCGGGCGGCGCCGACGTGCTCGTCGCGACGACGGTCATCGAGGTCGGCATCGACGTGCCCAACGCGACGGTGATGCTCATCGAGGACGCCGACCGGTACGGCCTGTCGCAGCTGCATCAGCTGCGCGGTCGCGTCGGGCGCGGCGCGCACAAGTCGCTGTGCCTCGTCTTCGGCCCGGGGGAGTCCAGGCGGCTGAAGGCGCTCGCGCAGCACACCGACGGCTTCGAGCTCGCCGAGATCGACCTCGAGCTGCGCGGCGAGGGCGAGCTCACCGGCACGCGGCAGTCGGGGCTCGCGCGGTTCCGCTACGCGCTGCTGCCCGACGACGTCGCGCTGCTCGAGCGCGCCCGACGGCGCGCCGAGTCGCTGCTCGCCGAGGACCCCGCGTTCGAGCGGCCCGAGCACGCGCTCCTCGCCGACGCGCTGCGGTCGCGCGAGCGCGAGCCGATCGCCGCCTAGTGTCCTAGATGCGCGTCATCGCGGGGCGCTTCCGCGGCCGGCGGCTCGTCGCACCGTCCGGCATCGACACGCGGCCGACGTCCGATCGCGTGCGCGAGGCGCTGTTCTCGATCCTCGGACCGCTCGACGGCGCGACCGTCCTCGACCTGTACGCGGGGACCGGCGCACTCGGGATCGAGGCGCTGTCAAGGGGTGCTGACAGCGCGGTGTTCGTCGAGCAGGATCCGCGTGCCGCGAAGGCGCTCCTCACCAACCTCGAGACGCTGGGGGCCAAGGGCGACGTCAGGCGCGCCGACGTCCTCGCCGCCCTGCGGGACGCACGCCGGCGCGGTGAGACATACAGTCTCATCCTCTGCGACCCCCCGTACCGGCTGTCCCCGGATCTCGGAGCGTCGTTGTCGGAGGCCCTCGGGCCCGTGCTCGCCGCCGGCGCGCGCGTGGTCACCGAGAGCGACCGGCGCCACCCCCTTGACCTCTCCATGCCCATCGACGACGAACGCCGTTACGGCGACACGCTGATCCGCATCCATGAGTCCTGACAAGCGCCGGTGCATCTGCCCGGGGACGTACGACCCCATCACCAACGGGCATCTCGACATCATCGGACGTGCCTCCGAGCTGTTCGACGAGGTCATCGTCGCGGTGGTCAACCAGTCCACGCGCAAGTCGAGCGCGATCTTCGGCATCGAGGACCGGCTCGCGTTCATCAACAAGGCGACGGCCCACTTCGGCAACGTCCGCGCCGAGCCGTTCGACGTCCTCGTCGTCGACTTCGCACGCCAGATGGGCGCTCGCGCGATCGTCAAGGGCCTGCGCGCGATCTCCGACTTCGAGTACGAGTTCGAGATGCACCAGCTCAACCGCCGCGAGGCGCCGGACATCGACACCCTCTACCTCATGGCGAGTCCTCAGTACAGTTTCCTCAGCTCAAGCGGCGTCAAGGAGCTCGCGACGTTCGGCGGCCGAATCGAGGACCTGGTTCCCGACGGAGTCGCAGAACGCCTGAAGGAAGAACTTCAGCGCCGCCGAAACCAAGGCTGATTCTCCATGGACGTCCTCGTTCTCATCGACAAACTCGACGACCTCGTGCACAACGCGAAGCCGGTCCCGCTGACGGACCAGGTGCGTGTGGACAAGGAGGAGATCTACGACATCCTCGATCAGATGCGCGCGACGATCCCCGAGGAGATCAAGCAGGCGCGCTGGATCGTCAAGGAGCGTCAGGAGATGCTCGCCGAGGCCAAGCGCGAGGCCGAGCGGGTCGTGAAGGAGGCGCGCGAGCGCCAGACCCGCCTCGTCTCCGAGACCGAGATCGTCAAGCAGGCCGAGCGCGCCGCCGAGGACATCGTCGAGGACGCCCGGTCGCGTGAGCGCGAGATCCGCCTCGGCGCCGAGGACTACGCGGACGAGATCCTCAACACGCTCGAAGTCAACCTCACGAAGTTCATCGCCGCCGTCCAGCGTGGGCGCGAGCGCCTGCAGGGCAAGGACGAGGCGACCACCGCCGACGTCGCGTAGGCCCGCATGGGCCTCGAGGGCGGCGAGCTGTCGTTCGTCACCGCCGCCTCGCCTTCGGACTGCTTCGCCGCGGTCCTCGACTTCGAGTCGTATCCGTCGTGGCAGGGACCGATCGAGTCCTGCACGGTGCTCGAGCGTGATTCCGACGGCCGGGGCTCGCTCGTCGAGTCGGTCGTCGACCTCAAGATCCGCCAGGCGCGGTACGTGCTCCGGTACTCGTACGAGGAGCCGCGCCTCGTGCGCTGGACCTTCGTCGAGGGCGACCCGAAGGACGTCGCCGGCGAGTTCGTCTTCGAGGACGACGGCGCCGGCGGCACGCGCGGCGTCTACCGCCAGGCGATCGACGTCGGACGCCTCGGGATGCTCGCGCGCGGCCCGGCCAAAGCCGGCCTGAAGAAGCTCCTGCTCGACGAGGCGGTCAGGGACCTGAAGGCTCGCGTCGAGGCGGCCTAGCCGCCGCTAGCGGCAGCGCTAGCGACGGCTAGGGCGGCGAACCGGCCGATGATCAGTCGAGCGCGGCCTGAGCGCGGGCCGCGTACGCCATGACGTCGGGGTCCATCGTTCCCTGCGAGGCCTTCTCGACGCCCTGTTCGGAGTACATGCGCTGTAGGGACGCGTGGGTCTCGGGGTCGCCTCCGGTGAACTGCTCGAGCAGCCCCTTCCACCGGCGGGAGAGCGCCTGGACCGACGGGTCGGCCGGGTCGGTGCCGGCCTGCATCGCGGCGCGCATCTCGGCGATGAGCTCCACCCACTCCTGCTGGACCCTCGCCATGCCGTCCTCGCCGAGCTGCTCGCGGCGCTCGGCCAGCTGGGCGAGCTGCTCGTCCGTGTAGTACCGCTCGTGCATCGTCATCACCTCGATCGTGTGCATGAGCTCGTCGGCCGATGCCTCGCCGCCGGCGTCGAGCGCCTGGAGGAGACGCGCGAGCCGGTCCCGGAGGCGAGCCGCCGCAGCGGCCTCCTCCTCGACCTGGTCGAGCTGGCGCTGCACCGCGGCGCGCAGGTCGGGGCCCTCGCGGTCGAGCGCCGTGGCGATCTCCGTCAGCGGCAGCCCGAGGCGCCGTAGCGCCGCGATCCGCTCGAGCCGCTCGAGCTCCGCCCGCGCGTAGCGACGGTGACCCGCGCCGGTCCGCTGCGACGGCACGAGGAGGCCGACCGAGTCCCAGTGGTGCAGGGTCCGCACCGTCAGACCGGTGGCCGCCGCGAGCTGTCCGACGCTCCACGTCTCCATGGGCGCTGACGCTAGAACCTCACGCAGCGTGAGGTTCAAGCGTCTTGGCGCGCCGGCGCTACGAGCGGCGGAGGGCGAACGTCAGCGGTCGCCACTCGCGCGCCTCGTCGAGCGTCACCGCGTCGACGGCCAGCGACAGCTCGTCGACCGTGAACGGCCACGGGTCGAGATCGACCTCCTTGCCTCCGCACAGGTCGAGCGACAGCCCGTCCCAGACCATGATCAGGTGGCTCGCGCGGTCAACGACATCGTCGTCGAGGCCGTCGCGCAGGCGGGCCTGCCGCGCGTGCTCGCGCTCGACGAGCGCGTCGACGTCCGGACCGCCCTTGCCGCCCTTCTGCCGCCAGCCCATCAGCCGCGTGCAGTGCAGCGAGACGAGCAGCCCGACCCACCGCCCGTACGTCGCGGCGGCGTCGGTCCCGGCGGTCCAGATCGCGACGTGCTCGGCCGTCTCGACCTCCATGAACGAGATCGGTCGCGGGCTCTGCTCCCACGCTGCCCAGCCGATGTCGTGGATCGCGGCGGCGACGCGCAGGTCCTGCACGGGGAGGTCCTCGTCGATCCGCCACGCCTCGGCGAGCCGCCCGGACAGCGCGCTGTGCGCGGTCTGCGAAACCCCGAGACCGTCGGGACGGACGATCATCGGACCTCGAAGCCGCCGAGACCCTCGGGCGACGCGTCGGTGACCTCGACGCCCGTGACCTCCGCGCGGGGAGGGCCGCCGCCGCGCGCCCAGGCGATCACGGCCTCGACGGCGTCGTCGGCGCCCTCCATGTGCGCCTCGACCGTTCCGTCGTCGCGGTTTCGGACCCAGCCGCAGACGCCGTGGGACGACGCCGTGCTGCGGGTCGAGTCGCGGAAGAACACCCCCTGCACGCGGCCGGAGACGACGATGCGCCGAGCGATCACGCTCCGAAGTGTCGCGCGCTCAGCCCGCGAAGGGAGGCGCGGCGAACCGCGGAGCGGGCCGCGCGTCGTCCGCCGCGTCGGAGCCGTCGTCCGCCGCACCGACCGGCGCGTCCGCGGCCGCGACGTCGTCGCCCGCGTCGAGCAGCGCGCCGATCTCGGACAGGTGCGCGCGGACGCCCGCGGCCATCGCGTCGAGGATCGTGCGCGCGCCCTCGATCCCGTTCGTCGCGTGGGTGAGCTGCTGCTTGATCCGCCGCACCTCCTCCATCGCGCCGAGCGCGCGCTCGACCTCGCCCCGTACGGCGTCGGCGTCGATGCCGTCCCCGGAGCCCTTGGTCATCAGGACGCGCGCCCGTGCCAGCGAGTAGGCGACCTCGAGCGGCAGGCGCGACCCGTCCTCGGGGTCGAACACGACGAACAGCTTGTCCCCGTTGAACTCGCGCAGCTGCGGCGTGCGCGCCGGCAGCTTCTCGTCGGTGGGCACGACGAACACGCCGTAGTCGGCGCCGCGCGCGTCCATCGCCGCGTCGAGCTCGGCCAGCGCCTTCTTCTTCGGGATCTGCGAGTTCTTGGCCTCGAAGACGATGCGGCCGCGCGCGGGGCCCGCGCAGGCGTCGATCGCCACGACGACGTCGCCCTTCTTGCCGCCGACGCCGGGGACGTCGCCGACCGCGTCGCAGTCGTCGCCCTGCGCGTGCGCGATCCCGTCGAGCGCCTCGAACACCGACTCCTCGTACGTGCGGCCCTTCGCGGTGCCGCGCTCGGCCTCGGCCGCGACCTCGACGAGCTTCTCCTTCTCGGCCTTCAGCGACGCGAGCTCGAGCCGCATCGCCTCGACGCGCTCGGCCATCGTCTTCATCGAGCTCGCCTGCTGCTCGGTCTGCGCGCGCACCATCAGCGCCTGCTGGTCGGCGCTCTCGCGCATCGCCTTCAGCGTCGCCCGTTGGATCGCGACGATCGGGTTGGTCTCCGAGTCCGACGTGAACTGCTTGCGCACGTCCTCGCGGATCTGCCCCGCCAGCTCGGCGACGACGGCGCGGACCTTGTGCTGCACCGCGCCCGAGGACTCGTCGCCGAAGTGCTTGGCGAACACGCGCGAGACGTGGCCCTCCTCGGGCGCGAAGACCTGCTCGACCTTCTCGTCGAGGCGGTCGGCCACCGCGCGCGAGCGCTCGGTGAACTCCGCCTTCATCCGCTCGAACTCGGCCTTGACCACCTCGGTCTCGGCGGTCGACTCCTGCCGGTCGAGCACCCGCGCGCCCACGCCCAGCGCGTCGATGACGAACCGGGCGGGCTCCGCGGACTCCGACGCCAGGCGCGTCGCGACCTCGTCGTCGACGATGAGCATGTCGATCACGAGACGGCCGTTGCGGACCGAGACCTGCGCGAAGGGGAGGGGGGTGGCAGCTTCCATGGGAATCGGAGCACAAGGTGCCAGCCGGACCCGACGGAACGGGCGCGACGACCGCCCGAAACGCCACTAGGCTCCGACTGTGAACCCCCTCCAAGCAGCGCTGGAGGATCCGGCCACCGGGCCCGCCCGGCTGCGCGAGCTGCTCGTGCACGAGCTCAAGCGGGGAGAGACCGAGCTCAAGAGCAAGCGCAGCGGCTACGACGAGCCGGTCTGCGTCGCCTTCGCACCCGGCCTCGCCGCGCTGCCGATCCCCGCGGACCTCAGGGCCGACGCCACCGCCACGGACGACCGCGCGTGGCGGCTCGTCGCGGCGACGGTGCTCGCGCTGCAGACCGCTGCCGAGCTCCCCGCGCCCGCGCGCGCGGGCGACCTCGAGCTCCAGGCCGGCGAGACCGGCGGCTTCCTGACCATCGCGCTCGGCGACGGCGACCCCGAGCTCGCCCAGCTCGCGTTCGACGAGGCCGTCGCCGGCGTCGACCGGCTCCGCGCGCACGCGCTCGTGGTGCCCGACCTCCAGCCCCACGACCTGCGCGAGCCGATCGGCGCCGCGCACCCGCTCAAGGTCGCCGAGGCCGTCGCGCGCCTCGGAGGCGACCCGACCGACCCGCAGAGCGTCGAGCAGCTCGAGGACGCGGTCTACGGCCTGCTCGAGGTCCAGCGCGGACGGACCCGCCCGCACGACGACCCCGACCCGGCCACCCGCGTCGCGCGGCGGATCCTCCAGCGCCTCGACGGCATGGGCAAGTGGGGCGGCTTCCACACGGACTTCGCGCACCTGGCCCGCGGCTTCGCCGGCAACGACCGGCAGCTCGCCGACGAGGTGGGGGAGGCGCTCATCCAGGCCGACCTGCTCATCGAGAAGCCCAGCGTCGGCCAGCGGCACGTGTTCCTCAACCCGCGCAAGGCAGGCGAGATCCGCCGGCTGATCGATGACGGCACGGTGCCCGCAGGTCTGCGGCTGCCGCGAACGTGACAGGATCTGGTGTCATGAACGTGCTCGACCAGGTGGTCCACAAGGCCTGGGTCGCCCGGACCCTGGCCGGTGCCGGGATCATCCGCCCGACCCGCCCCGACAAGCTCGCCCGTGTGGGCATCGCCCTCGCCCGCTGGGGCCCGACCCCCGCGGCCGGCTACGCGGCGTCGGCGATCCGCTATCCGAACGACACGGCGATCATCGACGAGCTCGGGACGCTCACCTTCGGCGACGTCGAGAAGCGCACCAGCGCTCTCGCCAACGCGTTCGCGAAGAAGGGCATCAAGGAGGGCGACGGGGTCGCGATCATGTGCCGCAACCACCGCGGCTTCGTCGACGCGACCGTCGCGTGCTCGAAGCTCGGGGCGCACGCGCTCTACCTGAACACCATGTTCGCGGGCCCGCAGATCACGGACGTGGTCAAGCGCGAGGACCCCGTCGCGATCGTCTACGACGAGGAGTTCTCCAAGCTCGTCAAGGACGCCGGCAAGGACCGCAAGCGCTTCATCGCCTGGTACGACGGGCCCGACAAGCCCGACTGCGACATCATCGAGGAGCTCATCGAGCAGGGCGACACGACCGCCCCGAGCCCGCCGAAGGAGAAGGGCCGCGTCGTCATCCTCACCAGCGGGACGACCGGCACGCCGAAGGGCGCCAACCGCAAGCAGCCCGAGTCGCTCGATCCCGCCGCCGCGCTCTTCAGCAAGATCCCGCTCAAGGCGCGCGAGCACACGATGATCGCCGCGCCGCTGTTCCACTCGTGGGGCTTCGCGCACTTCACGCTCGGCCTCGGCCTGAGCAGCACGATCGTCCTGCGCCGCAAGTTCGACCCCGAGACGACGCTGAGCGACACCGCGCAGCACGAGTGCACGAACCTCGTGGTCGTCCCGGTGATGCTCCAGCGCATCCTCGAGCTCGGCGAGGAGACGATCAAGAAGTACGACCTGTCGAACCTCCGGGTCATCGCAGCCAGCGGCAGCGCGCTGCCGGGCGAGCTCGCGGTCAAGGTCATGGACGCGTTCGGCGACGTGCTCTACAACCTCTACGGGTCGACCGAGGTGGCGTGGGCGACGATCGCTACGCCGAAGGACCTGCGCGCCGCCCCCGGCACCGCCGGGCGCCCGCCGCGCGGGACGACGGTCAAGCTCTTCGACGAGGAGGGCAAGGAGGTCGCGCAGGGCGAGACCGGCCGGATCTTCGTCGTCAACGAGATGCTCTTCGAGGGCTACACCGGCGGCGGGAACAAGGACTCGATCGACGGCCTCATGTCGACCGGCGACGTCGGTCACTTCGACGAGGGCGGCCGGCTGTTCGTCGACGGCCGCGACGACGAGATGATCGTCTCGGGCGGCGAGAACGTGTTCCCCCGCGAAGTCGAGGATCTGCTCGCCGACCACAAGGACATCGACGAGGCCGCGGTCATCGGCGTCGACGACGAGAAGTTCGGCCAGGTCCTCAAGGCGTTCGTCGTGACGAAGGGCTCGCTGAGCGAGGACGCGATCAAGAAGTACGTCAAGGAGAACCTGGCGAACTACAAGGTCCCCAAGCACATCGAGTTCCTCGACGAGTTGCCTCGCAACGCGACCGGCAAGATCCTCAAGCGCGAGCTCAAGGGCGAGGGCGGCGACGACGACGGGGACGGCAAGAAGGACGACTGAGGACTTGCCGCGGGGGCTACCCTCGGGGCATGGCAGCGCGCACCGACATCTTCGATCTCGCGCGCCTCGCGCTCACGCCCGGCGAGGGGCGGCGTATCGACTCGCTCACCGTGATCATCGACCCGTTCGGGTTCGGCGGCCAGGAGTACGTCGAGGCCGATCGCGAGGTGCCGATCATCCTCGACGTCTCCCGCATGACGGGCGGCGGCTACAGCCTGCGCCTGCGCTTCGACGCGGAGATCAACGGGCCGTGCATGCGGTGCCTGCAGGACGCCGCGCCGACGTTCGGCGTCGACTCGCGCGAGATCAACGCGCACGGCGGGGGCGAGGAGATGACGTCGCCCTACGTCCAGGGCGACGACCTCAACCTGCACGACTGGGCCCGCGACGCCCTCGCGCTCGCCCTGCCCTCCCAGATCCTCTGCTCGACCGACTGCGCGGGCCTCTGCCCGCAGTGCGGCAAGGACCTCAACGTCGAGCCGCACGAGCACGAGAAGGGCCCCGACCCGCGCTGGTCGGCGCTGCGCGACCTCGTCGTCGAGCCCGAGAACAACTAGAGCAGGACCCCCGACGGGAGCCAGGGCCGCAGCGGCCCGAGCTCGCCGCGGGTGAAGACCGGCCCGTCGGCCGAGAGCGGCAGGCGCACGCCGAGCGCCGCGCGGATGGCCCAGTCCTGCCCCGCCGTGATCTGGTCGATGGCGATCGTGGCGCCGCGCGGGCCGGCGGCCATGCAGCTCAGCAACAGGTCGGTGGCGGCCTCCCCGTCGGTCGCGCAGAGCATCATCGGGGTGGGGCCGTCGCGGTGCAGGGCGAAGCCGCGGCCCTCCATGAGCAGCAGGCCCGAGTCCGGGCGTTGCGCGACCACCGCCAGGTCGGCCGGGTCGTAGGCGCCGCCGCGGACCGCGCGGCTGATGGGGACAGTCGCCTCGAAGTCCTCGCTCGCCCGAGCCTGCAGACCGGGCGGGAGGAGGCTGCGATCGACGATCCCGTTCGCGCTCGTCGTGGGACGCAGGTCGAAGCCGGCGAGCGCGTAGAGCCGGGTCGCGCGCGGATCCTCCGACGAGCAGACGATCGCCCCGCGGGCCCGCTCGGCGGTGGTGAGCGCTGCCTCGAGCAGCCGTCGACCGACGCCGCGGGCCTGGTTGCGCGGGTCGACCGTGAGCATGCTGAGACCCCAGATCCCGTCGCGGACGAGCGCGACGGCGAACCCGACGAGCCGCCCGTCGTCGTCGACAGCGGCCCAGCAGCCGTCGGGGTCCTTCTCCAGCGACCACGTCGTCCGCGTCCTGAGCCAGGCTCGTCGCGCCTCCGGGTCCGACGGCCCGGGCATGGTCGCCATCACGAGCTCGACGGTCGCCTCCAGGTCGTCGTGGACGAGGGGTCTGATGGTCATCGCGCCGCATCTTCTATCCTCTCGCGCCTCATGGCCGTCCCGAAGCAGAAGCAGTCGCACGCGCGCACCAACAAGCGCCGGTCCCAGCACAAGGCTGCGCGGCCGACGATCAACGAGTGCCCGACCTGCCACAGCCCCCGCCGGCCGCACCGCGTGTGCCCCGTCTGCGGCAGCTACGCAGGGCGTGAGGTCGTCGCCCCCACGGCGCACGACCACGACCACGATCACGACCACTAGCTGAGCGGATGAGCGCCTCCGAGCGCTCTCCCGTGATCGCCGTCGACGCCAACGGCGCCGACGACCCATACGCGGTCGAGAGCGGCGCGTACAGCGCCGCGGCAAGCGGCGTGCGCATCATCCTCTACGGTCGGGCGGCCGAGTTCGAGACGCTCAAGCTCGTCGGCGTCGAGCTCGTCGACGCGCCCGTCTCGATCGCGAAGGAGGCGGATCCGGCGCGGGCCGCGCGATCGACGCCGGAGGCCTCGATCGTCCAGGCGGCCCGCGCCGTCGCCGAAGGACGCGCAGACGCGCTCGTCAGCGGAGGGTCGACCGGCGCGGCGCTCGCGGCCGGGCTCTTCAACGTGAAGCGGGCGAAGGGCATCCACCGTCCCGCGCTCGCGGTGCCGCTGCCGGTGCCGGGCGCCCCGGTCACCCTGCTCGACGTGGGAGCCAACGACGTCTGCCGGCCCGAGCACCTCGTCCAGTTCGCGCACATGGGCGCGGCGCTGGCGACGAGCGTGCTCGGCGTTGCGCGGCCCCGGGTCGGGCTGCTCTCCAACGGCACCGAGCCGTCCAGGGGTCGCGAGGAGGTCGTCGAGGCGCACGCGCGCATCGCCGAGGGCGGCGGCGCGTTCGACTTCGTCGGCAACGTCGAGGGGTTCGCGCTGACTGCCGGCGTCGCCGACGTGATCGTCACCGACGGCTTCACCGGCAACGTGGCGCTGAAGGTCTCCGAGGCGGTTTCGCAGGGCATGATCGGGTTCGTCCGCCGCGCGGCCACCTCGACCCCGCGCGCCAAGGGCGTGCACCGCCCCGCGCTGGCGATGCCGATCCCGGTGCCCGGCGCCCCGGTGACGCTGCTCGACGTGGGCGCCAACGACTCCGCGCGGGCCGAGCACCTCGTCCAGTTCGCGCACATGGGCGCCGCGCTGACCCGGTCGGTCCTCGGCATCGCCGAGCCGCGGGTCGGGCTGCTCTCCAACGGCACGGAGGCGGGCAAGGGCCGCGAGGAGGTCGTCGAGGCCCACGAGCGCCTCGCCGCGTCGGAGGGGCTGCGCTTCGTCGGCAACCTCGAGGGGTTCTCGCTCACCGCCGGCGTGGCCGACGTGATCGTCACCGACGGCTTCACCGGCAACGTCGCGCTGAAGGTCGCCGAGGCGGTCTCGCAGGCGATGCTCGGCTACGTGCGCAGCGCCGCCACGTCATCGCCGCGGGCGAAGGCCGGCGGCCTGCTGCTCCGGCCCGCGCTGCGCCCGCTGCGCGACGAGCTCGACCCCGAGGCCTACGGCGGCGCCTACCTGCTCGGGCTGCGCAAGCTGCTCGTCGTCCCGCACGGCTCGTTCGGCGCCGACGGCTGGGGCGAGGCCGTCCGGCGGGCCGCCGCGGGTGTCCGCGAGGACGTCATCGGCCGCACGTACCGGGCTCTCGAGACCGGCGGCGCCCTGCGGCGCGTCCCTGCGTCCGACCCCGTGTCTAGCTTGTGACCCCGTGACGCGCGAAGAGGTCTTCACCCTCATCCAGAACCACCTCGCCGACGAGCTCGACGTCGATCCCGCGCGGATCGACGCGTCGACACGGTTCAAGGAGGACCTCGACGCAGACTCGCTGGACCTCTACACGCTCGTCCAGGAGCTCGAGGACTCCTACGGCGTGAAGATGTCCGA
>CADCVT010000407.1 GCA_902806215.1 uncultured Solirubrobacteraceae bacterium
CACGCGCGCGACCTCGCGGCGCGCGAGGGCGACCATGCCTCGGTGGGCGCCCGTCGCGGCCGCCGCGCTCACGCCGCCGCCATCGCCTTGACGTAGACGTCGGCGAGCGAGTCGGCCTCGTAGGCCTCGCGCAGCCCGTCCGCGGAGTCGCGGGCGAGCAGGCGGCCGGACCGGATGAGGGCGATCTCCTCGCACAACTCCTCGGCCTCCTCGAGGTAGTGCGTCGTGAGCAGGATCGTGGTGCCCGTCTCGTGCAGGCGGCGGATGTAGCGCCAGAGCTCGAGGCGCAGCTCGAAGTCGACGCCGGCGGTCGGCTCGTCGAGGATCACGAGGCGCGGCTCGTGCATGAGCGCCCGCGCGAGCAGGAGCCTGCGGCGCATGCCGCCCGACAGCTTCGGCGCACGCACCTTCGCCTTCGAGAACAGGTCGAAGACGTCCATCATCTCCTTCGCGCGCGCCCGCGCGTCGCGGCGGCTCATCCCGTAGTAGCCGCCGTGGTAGAGCAGCGTCTCCTCGACGTCGAGGAAGCGGTCGAGATTCACGTCCTGCTCGGCGAGCCCGACCATCCGGCGGGCCTCGCCGTGCGTGTGCTCGCGGCCGAAGATCCGGACGTCGCCGCTCGTGATCCGGATGAGGTTGCAGACGGCGGAGATGAGCGTCGTCTTGCCGGCGCCGTTCGGGCCGAGCAGGCCGAAGAACGTCCCGTCGGGGACGACGAGGTCGAACCCGTCGAGCGCGAGGAAGCCGTCGTCGTAGCGCTTGGTCAGGCGGGAGATCTCGAGCGCGGGGACGGCGGGACCGGTCACCGCTCCCAGACTACGAAGCGGCCCAGCGCCTCAGCGGGGGCTCGGGGTCGCGCGGCTTGCCGCCCTTGTACCAGCCCGGCGCGGTCCAGATCTCGTAGTGCAGGTGGCAGGTGCTCGCGTTGCCGGTGTCGCCGACGGCGCCGATGCGCTCGCCCGGCTCGAGCTTGTCGCCGACCTCGAACCGCGCGGGCCTCGCGAGGTGCATGAAGACGTGGTCCTCCCCGCGCGGCGAGCGCACGACGAGGTAGTTGCCGGCGCTGCCCTCCGACTTGACCTGCACGACCCGGCCGCCCTCGGGCGTGACCATCGGCGTGCCGCACGCGGCGAGCAGGTCGATGCCGTCGTGGCCGCCGCTGATGCCGCGCCCCCACTCGCGCTGCCCGCGGATGGGGAACCGCGAGACGTCGGGCTCCGCGACGACCGGTGGAGCCACGCGCTCGGCCGCCGTGTCGAAGACCGTGGCGTCCACGGCGGTACCCGCCTGCGCGACGGCAGGGAGCAGAGAGAACGTCAGGGTGAGAGCCAGAAGTCGTCGCACCGGAAGTTGGCGAGGGTAGCGGCCACCTACACTCACCCCATGCCCTTGATCCCCACCGTCGTCGAGCGGTCCGCGCGCGGCGAGCGCGAGTACGACATCTTCTCGCGGCTCCTCAACGAGCGCATCATCTTCCTCGGCTCCGCGGTCGACGACCAGGTGGCGAACCTCATCGTGGCCCAGCTCCTCCACCTCGAGTCGAGCGATCCCGACAAGGACATCTCGATCTACATCAACTCGCCGGGCGGCTCGATCTACGCCGGCATGGCGATCTACGACACGATGCAGTTCATCAAGCCCGACGTGCAGACGATCTGCTGCGGGATCGCGATGTCGATGGGCTCGCTGCTGCTCACCGGCGGCGCCGCGGGCAAGCGGTTCTCGCTGCCGAACTCACGGATCCTCATCCACCAGCCGTCCGCCGGCTTCGAGGGCCAGTCGAGCGACATCGAGATCCACATGAACGAGATCCTCAAGACGCGCGCGAAGATCGACGAGATCTACGCGCACCACACCAAGCAGTCGCTCGAGCGCGTCCACGAGGACATGGAGCGCGACCGCTTCTTCAAGCCCGACGAGGCTGTCGAGTACGGCCTCATCGACAAGGTGATCTCGAGCCACTGACGGCTCGCGGCGTCTGCCGCCTCGGCTAGAGGCGGCAGACGAAGCCGAAGGCCGAGCGAACGGCCCGGCCCGTCTCGAGCGAGATGTCGGGCTCGGCGCTCTCGGTCATGCGGGCGTTGTGGCCGGCGAGGCGGTGGTCGGCCTCCGCGCGGCGGCGCTCAGCGCGCGACACCTTCACGCGCTCGGTCCCGGCGAGGGACGCGATCGACGCCGCGCGGGAGCGGCGCGACCGGCGCGCCAGCGGGTTGCGGTCGCGGGCCTTGTTGTCGCGCGGGTTGACGTCGTCACCGGTGAGCAGCGAGCCGATCAGCAGCACCGCGCGCGCCCTTGTCGTGCGGCGGACGGTCGCGGTGATCGTGAACGCGCGCCGTTGGCCCGGGGCGAGCTTCGACACGCGGTAGGTCAGGCGGCGCCCCCGGATCGATCCGCCGGCGGCGCGCACGCGCGTGATCGAGCGCGGCAGGTCGACACGGGTGAGCAGGTCGTCGGCCTCCTCGCCGGCGACGTGGCGCAGCTCGACGCGCCAGCGCAGCCTCTGCCCGCGTCGTGCGGTCCGGCGGCCGTCGTCGATGCGCAGCGCGACGTCGGGCCGGCGACCGCTGCCCTTGCGGGCCTCACGTCCTCACTGATCGTCGTCAGGAGCCCGCAGGGGCACGCGCGGTCGTAGGAGCTCGGCTAGAGGCGGCAGACGAAGCCGAAGGCCGAGCGAACGGCCCGGCCCGTCTCGAGCGAGATGTCGGG
>CADCVT010000408.1 GCA_902806215.1 uncultured Solirubrobacteraceae bacterium
GGCCGACCCGCCGGCCCCGGCGCCCGCGCCGGAGACCCGTCCCCAGCCGGCGCCGCAGATGGTCGCTCCGGGGCCGGTCAGCGCCGCCCCGGGCTCGATCTCCGACGGCGTCGACGTCGCGCACAGCGGGTTCTTCGCCGACGAAGATCTCGTCCCGCCGCTCGCGCCCCGCTGGAACGTCGCGGTCGACACCCGGCAGGTGCTGGCCGCCGAGGGCCGCGCGTACGTGATCGTCGACGCGGGGGTCGCGGCACTCGACCAGGCGACCGGCCGCCAGGTCTGGGCGGCGGCGCTCGCCGCTGCCCCCGCGGGCGGCGCATACGCCGACGGCGCGCTCTTCGTCGCGTCGGGCAACGAGGTCGTCGCGCTCGACGCGGGCTCGGGGGCGGTCCGCTGGCGCAGGGACCTGGGCGCGCCCACGCGGGCGCCGATCGCCAGCGGCGGCGCCGTCTACGCCGCGCTGGAGAACGGCGATCTCGTCGCGCTGAAGGCGTCCGACGGCACCGAGGGCTGGCGCAAGGCCGGGGTCGCCGGGGCAGGAACGGCCGCGCTCGACGGCGCCCGTGCCTACCTCGCAGGAACGTGCGGCGCGGCCATCGCGCTGTCGCGCACCGACGGCGGGACGGCGTGGAAGCGCGGCGGCAGCTGCGCCGACGCCGGCGCCGTGACGCCCGCGCTGGCGGCCGAGCGGCTGTACGTGCCGTCCGACGGGGCGATCCTGTCGGCGGGCAACGGTGCCGAGGCCGGCCGCTTCGGAGGCGCCCGGCCGGTGTTCGTCGACGGGCTCGCGGTCCACCCCGACGCCGCGGGCGTCGCGGCGGTGGAGGTCGCCGGCGGGCGCGAGGTGTGGCGAACGGCCGGCGGCAGCCTGGGCTCTCCGCTCGCGGTCGGGCACGACGTCTACGGCTTCCGCGGCGACCGGCTCGTGGCGCTGGGCAGCGAGGACGGGCGCGTGCTGTGGAGTGACGCGCGCGTCGTCGGACCCGCCGGGCGTTCCCTGGCCATCGCTCCCGGGATGCTGCTCGTCGCCGGCGAGGGGCGGCTCGTCGCGTACCAGAGCGCGCTGCGCCCGTCGCCGCGCGGGATCGCGCTCGGCGTCGACCGCGACGAGGTGCCGGCGGGGACGTCGTTCGCGATCGTCGGCGTGCTCGGGCGCGAGCTGCGCGGGAGCGAACGCAAGGTGCGCGTCGAGGGCGCGGATTGGCCGCGCGGGCGCTTTGGGCCCGTCACGAGCGCGGTCGCGGCGCGCGACGGCGGGTTCCTCGCGGGTGTGTCGCTGTTCCGCACGTCGCGGTTCCGCGTGCGCGGCAGCGGCGGTACGAGCGGCCCGGTCACCGTCTACGCGATCCCGCGCGTGCGGCTGGGCACGCCGCGCAAGGCGACGCGCGGGCGGCTCTCGGTCGGCGTGTCGGTCCGGACGCCGCGTACCCGCCTCGCCGGTCTGCGGTTCCACCTGTACCTGCGCCGCGCGGGCGACAAGCGGCTCGAGCGGATCGCCTCCGGGCGCCTACGGCGGGCCGGCTCCGGCCGGACGAAGACGTCGCTGCGGTTCGCGCCGCCGAAGCGGACCACCCGCGCCGACACGCTCGACTTCTGCGTCGAGCGCCAGCTGAAGCTCGGCCTGGGCAAGCCGTCGCCGCTCACCCGGCGCTGCGGGGCCCGGCGTCTCCCCGCGTAGGCGCACTAGCCTGGTCGCATGCAGGAGATCCCCCTCGACCTCATCGCCGCCGAGTCCAGCGTTGCCGCCGGAGTCGCCGCGATGGAGCGCATCCACGGCCGTCACCTGGCGGACATGACCTCCGACGAGCAGGCGCAGGCCCGCTCTCACTGGCGCAGCCAGGTCGAGGAGGTCCTCTCCGCGGTGCGCGACGCGCACGCCGAGGTGGCCGCGGCCGGCGGGGGCCGCGCCGTGCTGACGTTCGCCGACGCGGGCGGCGATCAGGTCGACGTCGGGGTCGCGTTCGAGCCCGACCTGCGCGAGCTGCCCAACGGCGACGTCGAGGGCACGCCCGCCCAGCTGCTCGCCCTCTCCGCGATCGAGGCGATCGCCGAGGCCGAGGAAGAGGAGTAGCCCGGCCGTCACCCCGATGCTCCGTCGGGGGCCTCGGGGTGGAACGTGTGGGGGTCCCCCCGATGCCGTGACCGGGGAACGGCGACAGAGTCGTTCGCATGACAACGACTCAACGCTGGACCCTTGCGGTGGTGTGCGCCGCGACCGCGATGCTGATGCTCGACATCGCCGTCGTCAACACCGCCCTCAGCCGCATCGCCGAGGACCTCGACACGGGCCTGAGCGGCCTCCAGTGGGTCGTCGATGCCTACACGCTCGCGCTTGCCGCGACCGTGCTCACCGCCGGCTCGATCGCCGACCGGATCGGTCGTCGCAGGCTGTTCGTGGTCGGCCTCGCGCTGTTCACCGTCACTTCGGTGGCGTGCGCGCTCGCGACTGACATCGTCATGCTCAACACCGCCCGCGCCGTGCAGGGCATCGGCGCGGCGATCCTCTTCGCGGTCTCGCTGGCGCTGCTGGCGCACGCGTTCGGAGGCGCGAAGGAGCGTGCTGGTGCGCTGGCGGTCTACGGCGCGACGATCGGCGCCTCGTTCGCGGTCGGCCCGCTCGTCGGCGGCGCGCTCACGAGCGGCCTCGACTGGCAGTGGATCTTCATCGTGAACATCCCGATCGGCGCGTTCGGCGTCTTCGTCACGCGGAGGTACGTCCAGGAGTCGCGCGACCCGAACCCGCGCCGGATCGACTGGACCGGCCAGGCCCTGCTCACCGGCGGCCTCTTCCTGCTCGTGCTTGCGCTGCTGCGCGGCAACGAGGACGGCTGGGGCTCGGCTCCGATCATCGCCGAGCTGACGGGCGCCGCTGTGCTCATGGCTGCCTTCGTGCTCGTCGAGCGCAGGGTCTCCGATCCGATGATCCCCCCGGGGCTGTTCCGCGATCGCACGTTCACGGGCGCGCAGCTGGCCGTGTTCGCGATCTCCGCGTCGTTCTTCGCGGTGTTCCTGTACTCGACGCTCTACCTCCAGCAGATCCTCGGCCTGTCGCCGATCGAGGCGGGGCTCGTCTACATCCCGGGCACGATCCTCAACTTCGTGTTCGCGGGGCTGAGCGCGAC
This sequence comes from uncultured Solirubrobacteraceae bacterium, assembly GCA_902806215.1. Lineage (GTDB taxonomy): Bacteria > Actinomycetota > Thermoleophilia > Solirubrobacterales > Solirubrobacteraceae > CADCVT01. The sequence continues at coordinate 3,123 of CADCVT010000408.1, forward strand.
CATCGGCGCGAAGTACTCGCCGCGGCTGATGACCGTCGTCGGCCTGTCGCTCGTCGGCACCGGGATGTTCCTGATGGTCTTCGCGTCCGCGACGTCGAGCTGGACGGTCATCCTGCCCGGATCGATGATCGCGATGATGGGCACGGGCCTCTTCAACCCGACGGTGAGCGGCCTGACGCTGAACAGCGTCTCGGCCGAGAACAGCGGCCTCGCCGCGGGCGTGCACGACACGTTCCGCCAGGCCGGGCTCGCCGTCGGCGTCGCGGCGCTGGTCGCGCTGATCGCGGCCGGCGCGGCCTTCGGCGACGGCTCGCCGGAGTCCTACGTCGCCGGCCTGCGCGAGGCGCTCGTCGTCGGCGGCGGCGTCGCGCTGCTGGCGGCGCTGGCGGCCGCGGTGCTGATCGGCCGCAAGGCGAAGACGTCGGATCGGCCGGGCGCGCTCGCTCCGGTCGCCGAGCCGGTCCCGGCGTAGCTCGTCTCGCGTCTCCCGGGCGGCCGGCTGGTGTCGGCCGCCCGGAGCGCGTTGAGCTCCGCCCGCTCGCGGCTAGCCGCGTGAACCGGACGCTGAGCTCAGCGGGGCCAGCGCGAGCGCTTCTTGCGCGCGAGCGAGGCGAAGCCGAGCGCGACTGCGCCGTTGAACGCGCCCGCCCACCACAGGCCGGCGCGAGCGCCCGGCCGGGTGAACGCCGGCGACGCCGACCACAGTACGTCGGTGAACAGCTCCGTGCCGCGCAGCCACGACAGCGCCCACCAGTCGCGGGGCTCTCCGCGCCGCGCGGCGACGGTGTGAGCCGCCGCGAACGTCAGCCAGATCGGCGCGCACCGGCGGAAGAGGTGCTCGGCGTCCTCGCTCGGGTGGTCGTGGCCGAGCAGGCGAAGCGTCTTCGCCGGCGCCAGCAGGGTCGCCGTGCCGAGCGCGAGGTCGAACGCGATGAGCGACGCGTTCGTCGCCTTGAGCGTGTCCTCGAGGGTCACGAGACCGAGACGACCTTGAAGCGGCGCTCGCCGCTCGGGGTCTCGACCGTCGCGACCTCGCCGGGCCGCAGGTCGCGCAGCGCGACGCCGACCGGAGACTCGTACGAGAGCTTGCCGCTCGACGGGTCGGCCTCGCGCAGCGAGACGAGCGTGTAGGTCATCGTGCGGCCGGTCTTCTCGTCCTCGACCTCCACGGTGGAGCCGAAGCCGATCACGTCGCCGACGGTCGTCTCGACGATGCGCGCGTTGTTGAGCTGCTCGCGCAGCTGGAGGATCTTCGTCTCGAGGTGAGACTGGGCGCGCTTCGCCTCGTGGTACTCGGCGTTCTCCTTGAGATCGCCCCACTCGCGCGCGGTCTTGATCTGCTGCGCGATGTCGTTGCGGGCAGTCGTCTCGAGCTCTTCGATCTCTTTGCGCAGGGCCTCGAGGCCCTCCGCCGTCATGGTGTGGTCGTTGTCCATCGGTCCCTAGGGTGTCACGCCACGCGCAGGTGGCGAAGCGCCGGACCCTCGGCGAGCGCCTTGACGACCTCGTCGACCATGCTCCCGCCGACGTCGCGCGCGCCGTCCGTCACGGCGCCGACGACGCCGCGCTTGGCGTGCAGCAGCTCCGCGATCGTCTCGTCGATCGTCTTCGCGGCGAGCAGGTACCAGGCGGTCACGGCGTCGTGCTGGCCGATGCGGTGACAGCGATCCTCGGCCTGGTCGTGCTGGGCCGGCGTCCACCCGAGCTCGAGGAAGCAGACGTTCGACGAGCGCGTCAGCGTGATGCCGTGGCCGGCGACGGCGGTCGAGCAGATGAGCAGCTGCTGCTCGCCCGCCTGGAACTTCGTGACCTCCTCGTCGCGACGCTGCGCCGAGTCGCGCCCGAGGAGGTGGCCCGCGGTCGGGAAGTGCGAGAGCACCTCGTCCTGCACCTCCTGGTGGTGCGCGAAGACGACGAGCGGCTCGCCCGACTCGAGGAAGTCGTGGATCCACGCGACCGCGGCGGCGACCTTCCCCTTGGCCGCGAGCTGCTTGAGCGTGTTGATCTGGGCGAGGCGCTCGGCGCGCAGGACGCGCGCGATCTTCGCGTCGAGCTCCGAGAGGTCGAGCGGCTGCTCGCGCAGCCACGCGATGACGTCGCGCTCGGCCAGCCGATACTCCTGCTCGTTGGTCAGCGCGACCGGGATGACCACACGACGCTTGTCGGGCAGCTGCGGCAGCACGTCCTTCTTCAGGCGCCGCACGAAGCAGCGCCGGCGCAGGTGCCAGTGGATCCGCTCCTCCGCGCCGATCCCGCGAAAGCGGCGGGCGAAGCGCGCGCCCGAGCCGAAGTCCTCGAGCCGGCCGAGGATCCGCAGCTGCGGGATGA
>CADCVT010000409.1 GCA_902806215.1 uncultured Solirubrobacteraceae bacterium
ACCACCCGCTGTGGGTGCTCTTCAGCTCGGGCACGACCGGGCTGCCGAAGGCGATCGTCCACGGCCACGGCGGGATCCTGCTCGAGCACCTCAAGAAGATGCACCTGCACCTCGACGCGAGGGCGGGCGACCGCGTCTTCTGGTTCACCACGACCGGCTGGATGATGTGGAACTTCCTCGTCGGCGTGCTGCTCACCGAGGCGACGATCCTGCTCTACTACGGCAACCCCGCCGGCGACGTGCTGTGGGACTTCGCCGCCGAGACGGAGATGACGTGCTTCGGCACGAGCGCGGCGTTCATCGCGGCGTGCATGAAGGAGGGGGTCGAGCCGCAGGGCTCGGGGCGCTCGCTCGACAAGCTGCGCAGCGTCGGCTCGACCGGCTCGCCGCTGGCTCCCGAGGGCTTCCGCTGGATCTACGAACACGTCGGAGCCGACACGTGGCTGTTCTCGACGAGCGGCGGCACCGACGTGTGCACCGCGTTCGTCGGCGGCATCCCGCTGCTGCCGGTCTACGAGGGCGAGCTCCAGGGCCGCTCGCTCGGCGCGAAGGTCGAGGCGTGGGACGAGGAGGGCAACGCGCTCGTCGACCGCGTCGGCGAGCTCGTGATCACCGAGCCGATGCCGTCGATGCCGGTCTTCTTCTGGAACGACCCCGAGGGCTCGCGCTACCGCGAGTCGTACTTCGAGATGTTCCCCGGCGTCTGGCGTCACGGCGACTGGATCGAGATCACGTCGCGCGGCACCGCGATCATCAGCGGCCGTTCGGACTCGACGATCAACCGGGGCGGCGTCCGCATCGGGACGGCGGAGATCTACCGCGCGGTGCTCGCGCTCGACGAGATCGTCGACGCGGTCGTCGTCGACCTCGACGACTACATGCCGCTGTTCGTGGTCCTGCGCCAGGGCGCCGTCCTCGACGAAGCGCTGATCAAGCGCATCGCCGGGCGGATCCGCAGCGACTGCTCGCCCCGGCACGTGCCGAACGAGGTGCGCGAGATCGCCGAGGTGCCGCGGACGCTCAGCGGCAAGGTGCTCGAGGTGCCGGTCAAGCGCATCCTCATGGGCATGGCGCCGGAGAAGGCCGCGTCGCGCGACTCGCTGAAGAACCCCGAGGCGCTCGACCCGTTCGTCGAGCTGGCGGGGAGCTTCAGCCCGTCACGGTGAGGGTGCGCGACATCGTCTCGTGCCCCTCGATGTCGCAGAAGAGCCGCCACTCGCCCTTGCTCAGCGTCGTGGTCGCCTCCTTCGTCGCCTCGGGGGCGACCGAGCCGATGATCGCGCGCTTGGGCGCGGCCGGCGCGGTGCCCTCGGCGTAGAGGTTGTGCTCCTGCGCGTCGAGGTTGCGCAGCTGGAAGGACACGGTCGGGCCGGGGACGCACGTGCGCTTGCCGAGGAACGTGAAGACGCCGTCGAGGTCGGTGGCGGTGTAGCCGACCCAGGGGGAGTCTCCGCAGGCCGGTGCCGGTGACGGCGCGATCGGTCCGGTCGGTGGAGGTTGCGGCACCGGGTCTGAGCCCGGCGGCGCTACGGGATCGAGGGGTGAGAGAGTTGGTGCCGGCAGTGACGCCACCGGGACGAGCGTCGTCGGCGTGGGAGCACCATGCGCAGCGCTCACCCTCTTCGTCGCTGATGTCGTTGTCCGCTTCGCCTTCGGGCACCGCCTCGCGGCCGCACGGCGCGTCGCGGGCGTCCGCTTCTTCTTCGCCGCCTTCAGACAAGCGGCACGCGTGACCGGCTTGCGCTTCTTGGCAGCGTCGGCGAGCGAAGCGAGCGGCGCACAGAAGAGCAGCGCGAAGAGAGCGACAAGAGCCGCGAACGTACGCGAAGGGGGGCTATAGCCCCCTCTGACGTACGTTCGCGTCATTTGGTGACGGCGTAGCGCTCGCTCGACGAGCCCGGGATGATCTGCGACGCGGACGCTCCCCCGAGCCATCCGTCGACGAGCGAGCGGTAGAGCGTGCGGAAGTCCGACGTCGCGCGGAGGTTGCCGTGCGGGTCCAGCGTGCCCAGGCCGGGGAACTCGCCGATCATCTGCGGCTTGGCGCGGGTCCCGACGAGGAAGCCGACGCCGGCGGCGCCGTGGTCCGTGCCCGCCGAGCCGTTCTCCTCCGGACGCCGGCCGAACTCGCTCCACACGTGCACGAGCACGCGGTCGGCGAGGCCGCGGGCCTCGAGGTCGTTCTGGAAGGCGACGATCGCGTCGACCGACCGCTGGAGGTTCGAGTTGAACGACGGCGCCTGACCCGAGTGCGTGTCGTAGCCGCCGACGCCGTTCATCGTCGCGACGCGGATCGGCAGGCCGGCGCCGAGCATCTTCGCCAGAGACTTCAGGCGGCTCGCCATCCCGTTGTTCGTCGGGTACGTGACCGTCGCGTTGTCGGCCGGCAGCGTCGAGAGCTGGCCGCGCAGGATCGCGGCGTTCGCCTGCGCCTGTCGCGCCTGGCCGGTGATCGGATCGCTCGACGGGAGCGTCCCGAGCCGGCCGAAGCTCTCGAGCATCGCCGCCTTCGCGGCGTTCTCCCACACGCCGGGCGACTCGAAGCGGTAGTCCTGCGGCGAGGCGGTCGCCGACACCGCGACGCGCGACGTGGCCAGCGAGGGGGAGAGGTCGTGCTCGAGCGAGAGGCCCTGGATGGCGTTGTTCGGCTCGCCGACGACGTCGAGCCAGCGGCCGAGCCAGCCGGTCCGCGCGTTGACGTCGAGCGACCCGACCTCGTAGAAGTGGCGCGAGGTGAAGTGCGACTGGTTCGGGCTCGTGTAGCCCATCGCCGGCATGACCGTGACCTTGCCGGCGGCGTGCAGGTTCGCCAGGCCGGAGGCCGACGGGTGCCACATGAGCCGCGGGTCCTCGGAGAACACGGTCCCGCCCGAGACCTTCAGCGAAGGACGCAGCGACAGGTACTTCGAGTCCTCGTACGGCGCGAGCACGCTGAGCGAGTCGATCCCGCCCGAGAGGAAGATCGAGACGAGCACCGGCTGCGGGCCGGCCGTCTGCGCCATCGCGATCCCCTCGTCGAGGACCTGTGACGCGATGTTGCCCGCCCCGTAGACCGACAGGGCGGTGCCGGCGGCGCGCAGCAGGAACGAGCGGCGGTCGAGGCCCGTGCCGGCGGGGATCGGCATGCCCGGCTCGAGCGCCGGGAGGCCGCGGCCCGCCTGGGCGCGCGAGTAGTCCTTGCAGTGACGATGGTCGTGGCTCATGGGGATCAGCAGGCCTGGAAGTCGGGGCAGGTGGCGATGAGGTGGCGCAGCGCGTTCTGGCGGTAGCCGCGGAACGACGCCTGCTGCCAGGAGGCGAGGGTGGACGGGACGGAGGCCCGGGCGAAGCGGTCGAGCTCTGCGAGCGTCTCGCTCGAGAGCGTCGGGCGGCCCCAGTGCGCAAGCGCGGCGTCGAGCGCCTGCTCGGCCGTCTCGGTCGTGCTGTACGAGCCCGGCTGCAGGTACTCGCGGTTGAGGACCTCGTAGGCGATGTACCAGCGCCCGCGCAGCGTCGCCGTGTCGAGCCAGCCCTGGTCGTTCCAGCCGCTGACGTTCGGCGGGTGGAACAGCTGCTGGCCGGCGTTGAGGCACAGCCACGCCCAGCCGGTCGTCGTGATCGTCCGGTTGCGGGCACGCAGCAGGCCAGCCGTGTAGACGGCCGGCGGCTTGACCAGCGGCGGGCCCTCGTAGAGGTCGGGGTGGAGCAGGATGGCCTCGACGACGGGCCGGATCTGGTAGCCGCTGTTGTGGTAGACCGCCTCGAGCGCGGCCTGCGTCTCGGGGCTCGGCGGCGTGGGGATGAAGTAGCTCCACAGCTTGCGAACGAAGAACGACCGGTGGAACGGGTTCTCGAGGCAGAGCTTCACCGCGTCGCGCCAGCCGAACGCGCCCTTGCGCTCGTGCGGCGTGCCCGCCCACAGCGTCTTCGAGGTCGCGTCGAAGCGGTTGGGGTCGAAGCGGAAGTTGTGCATCCCCGCCTCCTCGCTCCAGTCCGCGCGCCAGCCGGTGAGCGCCCGGGCGATCTCGCGCACGTCGGTCTCGGTGTACGCGCCGCGGTCGGCACCGAGTGTGAAGAGCTCCATCAACTCGCGGCCGTAGTTCTCGTTCGGACGGCCCTTGCGGTTGTCGATCCCGTTGAGGAACGTCAGCATCGCCGGGTCGGTCGTCATCGCGAGCGCGAGCTCCTCGAACGAGCCGAGCGCGTGCTTGCGCATCGTCTCGTTCTGGGCGAGCTGAAGGTCCTGGTCGACGTCGAGCGTCGCGAACCAGTCGTGCCAGATGAGGGTCATCCGCTCGACGAGCGGGTGCTCGGAGCGGACCATGCGGTCGAGCCACCAGCAGTGGTCGTGACCCCAGACGTTCTCGCGGTCGAGCGGGTTGCCGTTCTCGTCGCGCGGGGCCGAGCCGGTGAGCGGCGCGTCGCCGGAGACGCGGGTCAGCGCCTCGACGGCGGCGCGGGGATCGGTGCCCGCGAGCGCCTCGGCCTGGCCGGGACGCGGTCCGAAGCCGGCGCGCCACAGCAGGCGCTCGGCGTTCTTGCGGTTGAGCGTCGAGACGACCGGCGTCGGCGACTCGGGCAGGGTCTCGCTCGGCGGGACCGGCGCGGGCTGCGGTGCGGGCGAAGCGGGCGGCGCGGCGGGCGGCGGCGCGGCGGCCGACGGGACCGGCAGCGCGGGAAGCGCCTTCGGGATCGGCGCGGGCTTGGCCTTGGCGACCTTCGGCGGCGTCCTGCGCTTCTTCGGCGCGGGCTTGCAGACCTTCTTCTTGCGCCCGTTCTTCAGGCGCACGGTCTTGCACCGCTTCGCAGCGGCCTTCTTCTTCTTGGACTTCTTCTTGAGCGAGAGCGGCACGGGTGTTCCCCGGTGATCGCCGGGGTGCCGCCTCCCCTTGAGTGGATGCCTGTGGTGTTCTAGGAGGAACGTCCAGGGACCTGGATGCGCGGAAACCGCCGCGCGCGGGGCGGAGTGCCCTGCGCGGCGGTGCCGCCGAGATCCGCGTCCAGGCGCGCGACGAGCTGGAGCGCGACGTCGACCGTCCTGCGGATGGCGGCGACGTCGGCCTCGGTGTCGGCCTGCAGCCGTTTGCCCGGCGGCCGGCCCCGCTCGTCCAGGCAGCCGACCGCGATCGCCGGCCAGCGGACCTGCCGCGCCCGGTACGCGCCGCCGGTCCCGTGTCCGCGGTGGGTGGGCGCGAGGCCCTCGCTCAGCGCGACGAGCCTCGGGTGGAGGGGCAAGGCGAGCATCGGCCCGTCGTGCGTCCAGACGTGCGGCGAGCCGCCGCCGCACGGCTCGAGGTGGAGCACGGCCACCTGCTCGGGTCGCAGGTCGCGCCGGTGCTTCGCGACGTGGGCGCGCATGCCGAGCGAGGGCCCGTCGGAGGCGCCGGCGAGCACGACGTCGACGTCGAGGTCGCGCGGCGGGCGGCGGTCGAGCGTCGCGGCGATCGAGAGCGCGGCGGCCGCGGTGCTGGCGTGCGCGCTCGCCCCGGGGGTAGTCCGCCCGAACGCGAGGTCGGCCAGCAGCGCGACCGCGACGATGCAGACGACGGTGGGGAGGAGCTGGACGGCGCCGAGCCAGTTCTCCTCGACGCCGGCGACCCGGGCGATCGCGCAGCCGGTGATCATGAGCAGCGCGAGCGTCAGCGTCGCCAGCGGGTGCGGCCAGCGTCCGCCGAGCGCGCGGCGCACGCCGCCGTCGAGCCTGGTCGCGGTCCGCAGCGCGCCGGTCATCGCGCGCGGCGCGTCGTACGGCGCGGCGATGACCAGCCGCACCGGCGCCTCGCGGGTGTCGCGGCTGACGACGTTCTGCGTGGCGCGCCGGGGCCACAGCAGCCCGAGGAGCGTCAGCCGCCCGGTCAGCGTCGCGATCGCCGACACCGCCGCGACGGCGACGATGACGAGGCCCGTGACGGGTGCGTCGACGCTGGCGACGCTTCCTGCGATGCCGAGCGTCGCGTGCAGCAGCCACAGCCACGACCACTGCGGGCGGACCCAGACCGTCTCGATGCGCGGGCGCCGCCCGGACTCCTTGAGGGCACGCGAGAGCAGCCGCGCGGCGCGCCGCTCGGCGTCGGTGCAGGAGCCGCGGGGGCCTACGGCGAGGAGGTCGGTGACGATCCGTGCGGGGTCCACGGTCGCGTAGCCTGCCGGTTGTGCCCGACGATGCCCCCCAGTCCACGCCCACGACGACCCCGAACGGGGGCTCCGCGGCCTCCGCGAGGCCCAGCGATCCGGCCGATCTCCTCTTCGCCGGCCCCGCCAGGCTGGCGGCGCTCGTGCGCGCCGGTGACGTCTCGCCGCGCGAGCTCGTCGAGGCGTCGCTGCGGCGCATCGAGGCGCTCGACCCGCAGCTGAACGCCTTCCGCAAGGTCCTCGCCGAGCGGGCGATGGCCGAGGCCGGGCAGGCGGAGGCGCGGGCCCGGGCGGGCGACGACCGGCCGCTGCTCGGCGTGCCGGTCGCGGTCAAGGACGAGATGGGCCTGCAGGGCGAGGTCCGCCACGACGGCTCCAACGCGGCCGGCGCGCCCGAGACCGAGGACTGGGGCCTCGTCAAGAGCCTCCGGGCGGCGGTAGCGATCGTCGTCGGCCTGACCCACGTCCCCGAGCTCACGATCTGGCCGTTCACCGGGAGCGCGACGTTCGGCATCACCCGCAACCCGTGGGACGCGCAGCGCACGCCCGGCGGGTCGAGCGGCGGCTCGGGCGCCGCGGTCGCCGCCGGCATGGTCCCGCTCGCCACGGCGTCGGACGGCGGCGGCTCGATCCGGATCCCCGCGGCGTTCTGCGGGCTCGTCGGCCTGAAGCCCCAGCGCGGACGCATCCCGTACACGCACCACGCGAGCGGCGAGCACTGGAACGGCCTCAGCGCGCTCGGCTTCCTGGCCCGCACGACCGCCGACGCCGCGCTCGCCTACGAGGCGGTGACCGGCCGCCCGTACGTCGCGGCCGCCGCGCGCGAGCCGGGCAAGCTGCGCATCGCGCTCTCGTTCGGCCTCCCGCGTGGCCTGTTCGCGAAGGTCGATCCGCGGCAGCGCCGCGCGACCGAGGCGGTCGCCGAGACCCTGCGCGGCCTCGGCCACGAGGTCGTCGAGCCCGATCCCGACTACGGCCTCTCGGCCCTGAACTGGGGCACGCGCTACTTCGTCGGGATCGCCGACGACGCCGCGGCGATGGCGCATCCCGAGCGGCTCGAGCCGCGGACGAAGGGCTGCGCGCGGATCGGGCGGATCCAGCGTCCGCTGCTCGACCGGGCACGGGCCGGCGAGGCCGCCGACGCGGCGGAGGCCAACGCGATCTTCGACGACGTCGACGTGATCCTCGGGCCCGCGACGGCGCAGCGGCCGCCGGAGGTCGGCCGCTGGACGGGCAGGGGCGCGCTGCGGACGTTCAATGGCGTGGGCCAGGTCGTGCCGTTCAACGCGGTGTGGAACCACCTGGGCAACCCGGCGATGTCGGTGCCATCGGGCTTCTCCGACGACGGGCTGCCGACGGCGGTCCAGCTCGTCTCGCGGCCGGACGCCGAGGAGACGCTGTTCTCGCTCGCCGCGCAGATCGAGGCCGCGCGGCCTTGGGCGGACCGTCGCCCGCCGGTCTCGTGAGCGGCGAGCTGCTGGCCGTTGCGGAGGAGGCGGCGCGTGCCGCCGGAGCCCTGCTGGCCGAGCGGTTCGTGGTCGGCGCCGGAGCGGTGCACTCGAAGTCCACGCCGACCGACCTGGCGTCCGAGGCCGACCTCGCGGCCGAGGCGACGATCCGCGACGTGCTCGCCGTCCGGCGGCCCGACGACGCGATCCTCGCCGAGGAGGGTGGGGGAGACGACCCCGCGCCGGGCCAGGTGCGCTGGGTGGTCGACCCGCTCGACGGGACGATCAACTTCCTCTTCGGCGTCCCGATCTGGTGCGTCTCGGTCGCCGCGACGCTCGACGGGGAGACGCTCGCGGGGATCGTCTTCGACCCGAACCGCGACGAGCTATTCGCGGCTTCGGAGGACGGGCCCGCGACGCTCAACGGCCGGCCGCTCGAGCCGCGCGACGCGTCCTCGCTCTCAGAAGCGCTGCTGGCGACCGGGTTCGGCTACGCCTCGGAGGTCCGCGCCAAGCAGGCCGCCGCGCTCGCCGAGCTGCTGCCGCACGTGCGCGACGTGCGCCGCGGTGGGAGCGCCGCGCTCGACCTGGCGTGGGTCGCCGCGGGCCGGTACGACCTCTACTACGAGCGCGGCCCGATGCCGTGGGACCTCGCGGCGGGCTCGCTGCTGTGCCGGCGGGTCGGCCTCGTCGTCGAGGATCTGCCCGATCGCGACGACGTCCCGTACGGCGTCGCGGCCGGACGCGCCAACCTCGTTGACGCTCTGCGCACTTTCCGTCTGTAGTCGCTCAAGGCGCGGGGTGGCTCGGCCGAATCTGAAGATCGTGGAGCGCAAGACCAACCCAGATCACAAGACCGCCGCCGGCGCTGTGGAAGAGATCAAGAGCTCGTCGAACGAGGACCGCGACGACCTGCTCACCGACCTCCTCTGCCACATCTACGGCTCGCTGTCGAGCCAGAACGGCTAAGTGCCCTGATTCGCAAGTTCGCTGTCAGCTGCAACCGAACTTACGAATCAGGACACTGCCGCGGAGCGCCTCGCGGGCGCCGCTACTGCTTGACGTGGCGGACCCGTTCCGCCTCGATCACGTACTTGACCCGCTGCTCCTCCGGCGTCCGGAAGGGGTAGCTGTCGGCGTCGATGTACTGCTTGGCCAGGCGGTCGATGTGGTCGTCGGCCTCCTGCGAGGTGTCGGCGTCGCCGACGCTGCCGCGGATCTCGACGTACTCGAACGGGTTCTGCTGGTCGTAGACGAGGACGGTGACGCGGGGGTCGCGCTCGAGGTTGTTCGGCCACACGCGGCCGACCGCGCTGTTGACCGCGGCCCTGCCGTCCTCGACGTTGATCCAGACCACCGCGTTGTGGATCGAGCCGTCCTTGCGGAGCGTCGAGATCACGGCGTGGTTCTTGCCGGCAAGCAGCTCGGCGGCGGGCCCTTCGATCGACGTGCTCATGGTCCTCGCGACTACCCCCGTGGTTTCGTTTGGAACGCGCCCCGGAGTGCGGCGGCGTCAAGTGTCGAGGTGCGCCGGTAGTGTCGCGGCCGATGTCCAGAGGGACCGTGCTCGTCACCGGCACGTCGAGCGGCATCGGCCGTGCGACGGCGCTCCACCTCGCCACCTGCGGCTTCGACGTCCTGGCGGGAGTCCGCGGCGACGCCGACGCGGCCGCCGTCGCGGCGCTCGCGCCCGAGCGGATCTCGCCGGTGATCCTCGACGTCACCGCGCCCGACCAGGTCTGGGCCGCCGCCGACCGGGCGCGTTCCTCGGGGCTCGTCGGCCTCGTGAACAACGCGGGCGTCACGTTCCAGGGACCGATCGAGCGGCTCGCGCTCGACGACCTGCGACGCCAGCTCGAGGTCAACCTGATCGGCGCGGTCGTGATGACCCAGGCGACGCTGCCGCTCCTGCGCGCGTCGAAGGGGCGCATCGTGATGCTGAGCTCGATCGGCGGGCGTCGCGCGCTGCCGTTCCTCTCGCCGTACAACGCGTCGAAGTTCGCGTTGGAGGGTCTGAGCGACTCGCTGCGGCAGGAGCTGCGCCCGCAGGGGATCGAGGTCGCGATCATCCAGCCCGGCAGCGTCAAGACCGCGATCTGGCAGAAGGGGACGGAGTCCGGCCGCGAGGCGCTCGAGACGCTCGACCCGGAGGCGCGAGCGCTGTACGGCACGCGCCTGGAGGCGATGATGAAGGCAGCGAGCAAGACCGCCGCCCGAGGCGTCGAGCCCGTCGAGGTCGCCGAGGCGATCGCGCACGCGCTGACGTCCTCGCGCCCGAAGACGCGTTACGTGGTCGGCCTCGACGCGCGCATCCAGATGCGGATGGCCGCGGTGTTGCCGACGCGCACGCTCGACGCGTTCGTGGCGCGCGTCACCGGGACGCGCTAGCGGTCGAGCATTCGCTCGAGGCGCTGCGCCCGGTCGTCGTCGCCGAGCACGATGCGCACCGACACGGGCGTGCCGTCCTCTGCGCGATCAACCTCGACAGGGAAGATGCCGTCGCCCCACGACGTCATCAGGCCGAGGAGCCTTGCGGGTCCTAGATCGATCGTGGTCCGAGGCACGGATCCGGCGCATGACGGCGTCGCGCCAGCGGACGCCGACGCGGCCGTCCAGGGTTCGCCGAGCATGTCGTACAGGTAGGTCTGCGACTGTCGGTTGAACGCGCGCGCCGCGGCCTCCGCGTCGGGCCGATCTCGACCTCGTCCCTCACCGGGACGTGGGTACCCGCGGCGGGAGGGCCTCCGCGTTTCGGGCCGATGAACTCGTCGAGGCGGGCGACCGACGCACGCCTGGCGACGCTGATGTTCCGCGCGTTCATCCGGCGCCAC
>CADCVT010000410.1 GCA_902806215.1 uncultured Solirubrobacteraceae bacterium
GCTCGTCGTGCCCGACGGCGAGCTGGCGGCGCCGCTGCTTGCGTCGCGCGGCGCGATCGTCCTCGCCGGCGCGGCCGACGACGCCGCGCTCGAGCGGCTCGCCGCGGTCCCCGGTGCCGCCGCGCCGGTCGTGCTCGACGACGTGCCGCTGCCGCCGGGGGTGCCCGCCGTCGAGCCCGACGCGCAGCGCCGGGCGAGCCGATGGGCGGAGGTACGTGCAGCGATCGACTGAGGTGGGAAGATCCCCTGTGGGGGTTCGAACGAGAGAGGGTCTTTTCGCATGCGGCAGCTGACGAGTCTGGACGCGCAGTTCCTGGCGCTGGAGACGCCGAAGGTCTTCGGCCACGTCTCCGGCCTGGCGATCTACGACCCGTCGACCTGCGGCGACAGCCTCACGTCGGCGGACATGTGCCGGCTGGTGGGCGAGCGCATCCATCTGCTGCCCCCGTTCCGCTGGAAGCTCGTCGAGGTGCCGTTCGGCCTCGACCACCCGTACTGGGTCGAGGACGACCACTTCGACCTCGACTTCCACATCCGCGAGACCGCGGTGCCGCCGCCGGGCGACGACCGCCAGCTCGCCGACGTCGTGAGCCGCATCGTCGCGCGCCCGCTCGACCGCGGCCGCCCGTTGTGGGAGCTCTACGTCATCCAGGGCCTCTCCGGCGGCCGCGTCGCGACCTTGACGAAGATCCACCACGCGGTGGTCGACGGCGTCTCCGGCGCGGAGATCCTCAGCATCCTGCTCGACCTCGACCCCAACGGCCGCGACATCCCGCAGGAGCGCGCGTACGACATCGGCGAGGACCACCCGTCGCAGCTCCAGATGCTCGGGCGCGGGATCGCCGCCCTGCCGCTCCAGCCGGTCAAGGCGATCGCGCGGATCCCGCAGACCGCGCCCAACCTCGCCGCGCTCCCCGGCGTGCAGCAGATCCCGGGAGCGCGCGCCATGACCCGCGCGGCCGAGACCGTGCGCCGCTATGTCTCGGGCAGCCAGGACGGCGAGATCCTCGGCCGGGTCGACCCGGTCAACGTCCCGCGCACGCGCTTCCAGGCGCCGGTCAGCGCGCACCGGCGCTTCAGCTTCGGCCAGCTCTCGCTCGACCGTGTCAAGGCGATCAAGAACGAGCTCGGCATCACGGTCAACGACGTCGTCGTCGGCCTCGTCGCCACGGGGATGCGGCAGTGGCTCCTCGACCGCGACGAGCTGCCCGAGGACCCGCTCGTCGCGATGGTCCCCGTCTCCGTGCGCACGCGCGAGCAGATGGGCACCTTCGGCAACCGGGTGTCGGTGATGATCACGCCGATCCCCACCGACGTGGCCGACCACCGCGATCGGCTCATGCGCGCGCACGAGGTGCTGCTGCGCGCGAAGAGCCGCCACAAGGCGCTGCCGGCGACGCTCATGCAGGACGCCACGCAGTTCATCCCGCCGGCGATCCACGCGCGGGCGACCCGGGCGACGATGCGCGTCACCGCCGGCGTCGCGCCGCCGCTCAACCTCGTGATCTCGAACGTGCCGGGCCCGCCGGTGCCGCTCTACAGCGCGGGGGCGCAGCTGCTCAACAACTTCCCCGTGTCGGTGATCACCGACGGCGTCGGGCTCAACATCACGTGCCTGAGCTACATGGACCACATCGACTTCGGGATCGTGGTCGACCGCGACATGGTCGACGACGCGTGGCCGCTCATGGACGCGATGCACGACGCGCTGTCCGAGCTCGACACGGTGGTCTGCGGCACGAAGCTCGAGCCGTCGGCGAAGAAGCCCACCACCAAGCGGGCCAAGACGCCGGCGTAGCTTGCGTTCGCAACTACAGTGAGAGACATGTTCTTCGCCCGCACCAAGCAGTCCCTGCCGACGCCGGAGGACGCGCTGCAGGGCCGCGACACCGAGATCCGCGTGCCGTCCTCGCACTACGTGCTCGACACGCCGCTGAAGCCCCCGTTCCCCGACCACCTCGAGCAGATCGTGGTCGGGATGGGCTGCTTCTGGGGCGCCGAGCGCATCTTCTGGCAGGCGCCCGGCGTCTACACCACCGCGGTCGGCTACGCCGGCGGCGTGACCAAGAACCCCACCTACGAGGAGACCTGCTCGGGCCGCACCGGCCACACCGAGGCCGTGCTCGTCGTCTTCGATCCCGCGACGATCTCCCGAGAAGAGATCCTGCGGATGTTCTGGGAGGGCCACAACCCGACCCAGGGCATGCGCCAGGGCAACGACGTCGGGACCCAGTACCGCTCGGCCGTCTACGCCTCCTCACCCGAGCAGCTCGAGGCGGTCGAGCGCACCCGCGACGCGTACGCCGCGAAGCTGCGCGAGGCCGGCCACGGCGACATCACGACGGAGGTCGCAGAGGCCGGTCCGTTCTACTACGCCGAGGAGTACCACCAGCAGTACCTCGCCAAGAACCCCAACGGGTACTGCGGGATCGGCGGCACCGGCGTGAGCTGCCCGATCGGCGTCAGCACGTAGCGGCTACGCGCCGCGTCGTGGGGCTGAACCCGGCCCCACTTGAAAACAGAGTTAGGCGTGGCTAACTTCGGTGTGTGGCTCCGCTCACTCGTCGTCGTCTGCTGTCGTGGCTCCCCGTCGCCGGGGCGGCCGGAGTCGTGCTGCACGAGTCCGTGCCGCACCCGCACCCGGGGGGCGGGGGCGAGGCCCTCGCGCAGACCGGCAAGGACGGCGCGCACTCAGGCCACGGCGGTGCCGACCACGCGACCTTCCGCGGCACGGTCGACCACAAACGCAACGGCTTCGACCCGCACGCGATCCTGCGCGACTTCGACCGCGGCAAGACGACGCGGCTGCCCGGCGGAAGGACGCTGCGCGAGTTCACGCTCGACGCGATCGACAAAGAGATCGAGGTCGCGCCCGGCGTCCGCTACCCGGCCTGGACGTACAACGGACGCGTCCCCGGGCCGACGATCCGCGCACGCGAGGGCGACCTCGTGCGCATCCGGTTCAACAACGGCTCGTCGCACCCGCACACGATCCACTTCCACGGCATCCACCCCGCCTCGCAGGACGGCGTCCCCGGCCTCGGCGACGGGACGATCCCCGCCGGCGGCTCCACGACGTACGAGTTCGACGCGATCCCGTTCGGGATGCACCTCTACCACTGCCACGTCGGCCCGCTGGCCGAGCACATCGCCAAGGGGCTCTTCGGAGCGTTCA
>CADCVT010000411.1 GCA_902806215.1 uncultured Solirubrobacteraceae bacterium
CACGGCGCGCACGCGGCGACGATGTTGTCCCAGCTCGAGCCGCCGCCCTTGGAGCGCGGGATGACGTGGTCGACGGTCAGGTTGGAGCGGGCGCCGCAGTACTGGCACGTCCACCCGTCGCGGGCGAACACCGCGCGGCGGGTGATCTTGCGCCGGTGCGTGTCGCGCGGCACCTTGACGTAGGACACGAGGCGGATGACGACCGGCCGCGGGAACGTCGTGTTCTCGGAGCGCAGCTGCCACTGGCCCTGCTCGACGAGCTCGGCCTTCGACTTCAGGAGGAGCACCGTCGCACGGCGGACCGTGCAGACGTTGATGGGCTCGTAGGTCGCGTTCAGGACGAGCACTCGACCAGCATCACGTCCACGCCGCTGATGCTCTGGAGGCGGCGTGAACCCGGCTGGTGCAGGTGGGGTGCTCCCCATAGCCCAGCGAAGGATAGACGCAGCGGCCGACCGCTCAAGCCGCTGGGTACGAACCCAGAACGCGGATCACGTCGCAGTGGGCGCGTAGACCCTCGACCGCTCCGGCGACGCGCTCGTCGCCGATCCCCCCCTCCAGGTCGACGAAGAACCGGTAGTCGCCGAGCCGGTCCTTGCGCGGCCGGGACTCGATCCTCGTCAGGTTCACGCCGCGGAACGCGAGCTCCGACAGGCACCGCACGAGCCACCCGGGGGAGTCGGTCCCGGCGCCCGAGAACATGAGCGAGGTCTTGTGCCGTCGCGATCCCTCGCCGGACGCGCCGGGTCCGGCACTCCGCGCCGGCCGGGGCGCGAGCGGGTCGTCCGCCGCGCGCGCGAGCCATGCGAACCGCGTCACGTTGTCGTGGATGTCCTCGATGCCGTCCGCGACCACGCGTGCGCCGTACAGCTCGGCGGCGCGCTGCGTGCCGATCGCGGCCCACTGCTCGGAGGCGCGCTCGACCGCGGCCCGGACCGCCTCCGCGGTGGAGGTCCAGGCGACCGCCCGCGCCTGCGGAAGCTCACGGCGCAGCCAGCCGGCGCACTGCGCGAGCGCCTGCGGATGCGAGACCACGACCGCGACGGACGCGGCGTCGACGTCGTGGTGCGCGACGAGCGCGTGGCGGACCGGAAGGAGGGCCTCCCCGACGATCTCGACGTCCGGGGCGTCATCGGCCAGCGCGTCGAGCGTCGCGTCGACCGATCCCTCGCTGGCGCTCTCGATCGGGACGATCCCGCGCTCGGCGTCGCCGTGCTGCACCGCGAGCACGACGTCGTGCACCGTCGCCAGCGGGACCGCCTCGACCTCGTCGCCGCCGCTCGCGCGCAGCGCCTCCTCGCTGAACGTCCCGGCCGGCCCGAGATAGGCGGCGCGGGTCACGCCCGCCGCGGATCGAGCGCCATCTGCACGGCCTCCTGCTCCTCCGGGGCCAGGTCGATGTCGGACGTGCCGTCGCGCAGCAGCTTCGCGTAGACCCGGGCCTGCTCGCGGTGGTGGATCGACGTGACCACGAGGCCCGAGCCGCTCGTGTCGAGCAGGGCGATCGACGACGACTGTCGCCCGGACATCTCGTTGTAGGCGTCGAAGCGGACCAGCCCGCGGTAGGCGATCGCCACGTCCAGGCGCGCCTCGGCGTCGGCGAGGCGCTCGTCGATCGTCGTGTGGACGACCTCGACGTGGTCGCGCAGCTCGCGGAACGCCTCCTGCAGCTCGGCGGCGTGCTGGACCACGTCGCGGTCGCCGCGGTCCCCGAGGACGATGCTCTGCGCGGCGCGCAGCCGGCGCAGCTGGACGGTGATGACAACCGCCCAGACGAGGGCGACGAGGGCGATCCCGCCCGCCGCCAGCGCGACGATGCCCGTGGTGCTCGAGAGCTCATCCATCAGCAGGGACGGAAGCTATCGAGTGAAGATCGCCGTGTAGGTCTGACGGTTGTTGTCGACCTTCTCCTCGCCGGGCACCTTCTCGACCGAGACCTCGATCGTCACCGGCGTCCCGATCGGCGGAGCCTGCGGCAGCGGCACCGACGCGGTCGCGTTCTCGCCCTGCTTGGTCAGCTCGACGCGGCGCACGGCGCTGATCGTCTTGTTGCCCTGGCTGCGGATCCGGACCCGCACGGGGACGTTGCGCTCCTCGTTCTCGCCCTGGTTGGCGAACTCGACGTCGAACGCGATGTCCGAGCCGGCGGGGATGCGGTTCGCGGTCTCGCCCGGCTCGAGCGCGAGGTCGCCGACGCGCGTGCTGACGAGGCCGTGGCCGTGCAGGCCCGGCGCCGGTTCACCCCGGTTCGCCGACGGGCTCTCGCCGCCGCCCGCCTCGGCGCCGAGCCGGTCGGCGACGACCTCGAGGTCGAGCCACTCGAGGCTGGGGAGGAACTGCGAGTCGGTGATCTGCGCCGGGAGGTCCTTCTCGGCGAACGCGTCGTTGATGTACGGGATGACGCGCGCGTCGTAGATGACGTCCGACGAGAGGAACTGCTGCATCTGCGCGGCGATCTGCTCGGTCGCCGCCTCGGCCTCGTCGCCGCCGTCCTGCACGAGCGCGGTGCGGACCTGGCCGGCGACCTTCTCGAGGCCCGCGGCGCGCATGTCGAGCGCGAGCAGCAGGTTGCGCTGGGCGGTCTTGAGCTCGTCGGGGACGTCGAAGCCCTCGGCGTCCTGCACGTGGTCGTCGGCGCGGTTGCGCAGCGTCGAGATGTTCTGCTCGAGCTCGTTCGGCGACGAACCGCCCTGGCTCATCAGGTCGAAGAACGGGCGGCTGACCTCGCGGTCGGACCGGCCGATGACCGAGCCCACGTCGCGGCTGTAGTCCTTCAGGCGGTTCTCGGCGCGCGAGTCGAGGCAGCCCTTGGCGAGGATCGAGAGCAGGACGACGAAGAGCACGACGAACCCGATCGCGACCAGCCGGCGGTTGCGCAGCGTCGCAGGATCGGCCGCCGCGACGCCACCGGCGCGGGCGGAGCCGGAGGCGCGGGGGGTCCTGTGAGTTCGGGTGCGGGGCTCGTCGCCCTCGTCGAAGAAGGACAAGAAGAGGCTGCTCTCAAGGGAGATTCGTAGGCCAGTATGACCGCCGGCACGGCGGGACCGGCAACTGCAAGTTTCACGTCACCGGGCCGATCCCTTCCCATGACCGGGAGGGAGCAGCGTGGCAGGTGGTGAACTGGAAGCGTGGTGCACCAGCCAGACACCGTTGAGCTGACGCGCGGCGACGAGCCGCTCGTCCTCGATCGCTACCGCCTCGTGCGACGTCTCGGCAGCGGTGGCTTCGGCGTGGTCTGGCTCGCGCACGACGAGCGGCTCGACCGCGCGGTCGCCGTCAAGCGCATCCCGCTGGAGGGCGGCGAGAACCCTCGCGCGGAGCGCGAGGCCCTGGCCGCGGCGCGGCTGTCGCACCCGGGGATCGTCGCTCTGTACGAGGCCGGGCGCGACGACGAGGCGTGGTGGCTCGTCTCCGAGCTCGTGCGCGGCAAGACCCTCGGGGAGCTCGAGCGCGAGGGCGCGCTGTCGGACTTCGACGTGGTGTCGATCGGCGCGGAGATGTGCGCGGCGCTCGAGCACGCGCACTCGCGTGGCGTCATCCACCGCGACGTCAAGCCCGGCAACGTCATGGTCGCCGACGACGGCGCGGCGAAGCTGACCGACTTCGGCATCGCCCGCCTGGCCGACGCGACCGGCGCGCTGACCCACACCGGCGACGTCGTCGGGACGCTCGCCTACATGGCGCCGGAGCAGGCCGAGGGACGCCAGGTGACCCCGTCGGCCGACCTGTACTCGCTCGCGCTCGTGGTCTACGAGGCGCTGAGCGGGTCGAACCCGATCCGCGCGGAGGGCGCCGCCGCGACCGCGCGCCGGCTCGGGATGGTCCTGCCGCCGCTGCGCCGGCTGCGGCGCGACCTACCGCGCGAGCTGTGCGACGCGATCGACGTCGCCGTCGACCCGGATCCGGACCTCCGCGGGACGCCCGCGGACCTGCGCCACGCGCTCCTCGCCTTCGAGGGATCGGTGTCGGACGAGCCGGGCTACGTCACGGCGCAGACCTCGGCGCTGGGCGGGCTGCTCGATCGAACCCGCGTCTGGGGCTCGCGTGGAGCGCATGACGAGCCGTACGCGGAGCCGGGCCGCGCGCGAACGGCGACGGGTCAGGACAGCTGGCCGGAAGACCGGCGCGAACCGAAGCTCATCCCTCACGGCGCCGTTCCTGCCGGGTTGCGCGATCCGCGGGGGCACCCGAGGACGACGCTCCTCGGCCGCGCCTTCGCCGCGGCGTCGGCAGGTGGCCTCACGACGTGGGCGCTGTCAGAGCTCGACGTCGACCTCTCCCTCGGCGGCGCGGTCTCCGCGCCCGAGCCGGCGGCGGTCGCCGGCGTCGTCGCGGTGGCCGTCGCGATCCTGCCGCGGCTGGGCTGGCTGCTGGGCCTCCTCGGGCTGCTCGTGCTGCTCGGACCCGAC
>CADCVT010000412.1 GCA_902806215.1 uncultured Solirubrobacteraceae bacterium
CACGCAGCCGCGGCGACTCGCGGCGCGCACGGTGGCGGAGCGCATCGCGGAGGAGCTCGGCGTCGAGCTCGGCACCGCGGTCGGCTACGCGGTGCGCTTCACCGACCGCTCGCGCGAGGACACGCTCGTGCGGCTGATGACGGACGGCCTCCTGCTCGCCGAGATCCAGCACGACCGGCTGCTGCGCCGCTACGACACGATCATCGTCGACGAGGCCCACGAGCGCTCGCTCAACGTCGACTTCCTGCTCGGCTACCTCAAGCGGATCCTCCCGCAGCGGCCCGACCTGAAGGTGATCATCACGAGCGCGACGATCGACCCGCAGCGCTTCGCCGCGCACTTCGGCGAGGACGTGCCGGTCGTCGAGGTCAGCGGGCGGACGTACCCGGTCGAGGTGCTCTACCGCGAGCCGGCCGAGGGCACCGACCCCGTCGACGCGATCGGCGACGCGGTGGCCGAGCTCGTGCGGTCGACCTCCGGCGACGTGCTCGTGTTCCTCAGCGGCGAGCGCGAGATCCGCGACACCGCCGACGCGCTGCGCGGGCGCTTCGGGGAGAAGCTCGACGTGCTGCCGCTGTTCGCGCGGCTCTCGACGCGCGAACAGTCGCTGATCTTCAAGCCGCACTCGGGCCGCCGCGTCGTGCTCGCGACGAACGTGGCGGAGACGTCGCTGACCGTGCCGGGGATCCGGTCGGTCGTCGACCCCGGCACCGCGCGGATCAGCCGCTACAGCGCGCGGCTGAAGGTGCAGCGGCTGCCGATCGAGCCGGTCTCCCAGGCGTCGGCCGACCAGCGCAAGGGCCGCTGCGGGCGCGTCGCTCCCGGCGTGTGCATCCGGCTCTACTCCGAGGAGTCCTTCGACGAGCGCCCGCGCTACACCGACCCGGAGATCCTGCGCACGAACCTCGCGTCGGTGCTCCTGCAGATGGCGTCGCTCGGGCTCGGGGAGATCGAGCAGTTCCCGTTCCTCGACCCGCCCGACCGCCGCCAGGTCCGCGACGGGCTGAACCTGCTCGACGAGCTCGGTGCGCTGCGCGAGGACGGACGGCTGACGACGATCGGCCGGTCGCTCGCGCAGCTGCCGGTCGACCCGCGGCTCGGGCGGATGGTGCTCGAGGCCGACGCGCTCGGGTGCGCCGACGAGGTCATCGTCATCGCCGCCGCGCTGTCGATCCAGGACCCGCGCGAGCGTCCCGCCGAGTTCCAGGCGCAGGCCGACCAGTCGCACGCGCGGTTCGCCGACGAGGCCTCGGACTTCATCGCCTTCCTCAACCTGTGGCGCTACGTCAAGGAGCAGCAGCGCGCGCTGTCGAGCAACCAGTTCCGCAAGAAGCTCAAGAGCGAGTACCTGCACCATCTGCGGGTGCGCGAATGGCAGGACCTCGTCTCGCAGCTTCGGCGCTCCGCGCGCGAGGCGCGCGTGACGATCAACCGCGAGCCCGCCGAGCCGGTGCTCATCCACCGCGCCGTGCTGGCCGGGCTGCTCTCGCACGTGGGGATGAAGGACGTCGCGCGGCGCGAGTACGTCGGCGCGCGCGGCGCGCGCTTCTCCGTGTGGCCCGGCTCCTCCCTGTCGCGCAAGCAGCCGCCGTGGCTCATGGCCGCGGAGCTCGTCGAGACGTCGCGGCTGTGGGGACGCGACTGCGCGCGGATCGACCCGCGGTGGATCGAGCCTCTGGCGTCGCATCTCGTCAAGCGCTCGTACAGCGACCCGCGCTGGGACCGCGAGCGCGGCTCCGTCGTCGCCACCGAGCGGGTGACGCTGTACGGGCTGCCGATCGTCGCGGGGCGGCCGGTGCAGTACTCGGCGATCGAGCCGGAGGTGTCGCGGGAGCTGTTCCTCCGGCGGGCGCTCGTCGAGCGCGACTGGGAGACGCGGCACGAGTTCTTCGCCGAGAACGAGCGGCTGCTCGACGAGGTCGCGGCGCTCGAGGAGCGGACCCGGCGGCGCGACATCGTGGTCGGCGACGACGTGCTCTTCGCGTTCTTCGACGAGCGCGTGCCCGCCGACGTCGTCAGCGGCCGGCACTTCGATCGCTGGTGGAAGAAGGAGCGCCAGCGCTCGCCCTCGCTGTTGACGTACACGCCGGAGCTGCTCGTGCGCGGGCCGGTCGACGACGGCGGGCGGCCAGACGTGTGGAAGCAGGGCGAGCTCGTATTGCCGCTGTCGTACCGCTTCGAGCCGGGGACGCCGGGCGACGGCGCGACGGTCCACGTGCCGCTGCGCGCGCTGGTGTCGCTGCGGTCGGCCGGGTTCGACTGGCTCGTGCCGGCGTTCCGCCTGGAGCTCGTGACCGCGCTGATCCGGTCGCTGCCGAAGGAGGTGCGGCGCGCGCTCGTCCCTGCGCCCGACGTGGCCGAGGACGTGGTCGCGCGGTTGAAGCCGCGGCGTGGGCGGATCGTCGACGCGGTCGCAACCGCGTTGTCGGAGGCGCGCGGCGTCCGCGTGGACCCGGCGTGGTTCGACGTGTCGAAGCTCCCGCCGCACCTGCGGATGACGTTCCGCGTCGAGGACGCGTCCGGTGCGGTCGTGGCCGAGGGCGACGACCTCGAGGCGCTGAAGGCGTCGGTCGCGCCTCGCCTGCGGGCGGAGCTGACGGCGGCGACCGCGTCGCTGTCTCGGACGGGGTCGGTCGCGTGGGACTTCGGGACGATCCCGCGGGCGGTCGCGCTCCCGGGGACGGGGCAGGCGGTGCGCGCGTATCCGGCGTTGGTCGACGAGGGCTCGTCGGTCGGGCTGCGGTCGTTCGACTCGGCCGGCGCGCAGAGCGCGTCGATGTGGGCGGGGACGCGGCGGCTGCTGCTCCTCGGGATCCCGTCGCCGGTGAAGTGGGTGACAGGGCGCCTGTCGTCGGCCGAGCAGCTCGCGCTGGCGGTCGCGCCGCACGGGAGCGTCGGAGCCGTGCTCGAGGACGCGGTCGTCGCAGCGACCGATGCGCTGATGGCGTCGGGCGGCGGGCCGGCGTGGGACGCGGACGGCTTCGCGCGGCTGCGCGACCATGTCGCGGGATCCCTCGCCGAGACGACGCTCTCGGTGCTGCGCGCGGTCGTGGGCGTGCTCGACGCCGAGCGCGAGGTGCGGCGGCGGATGGAGACGCTGACCGGCGACGCTCATCAGCCGGCCGTCCGGGACGTCGCGTTCCAGGTCGCGCGGCTCGTCTCCCCCGGGTTCGTCGCGCGCGCCGGCGCCTCACGGCTCGCCGACGTCGAGCGCTACCTGCGCGCCGCCGAGCGCCGCCTCGAACGCCTCCCCACCGCGGTCGCCGTCGACCGCGACCGGATGGCCGCCGTCCACGAGCTCGAGGGGCTCTACAACGCGCGCCTCGACGCGTGGCCCGACGGCACCCCGCTCCCGCCCGAGCTCCGCGCAGTCCGCTGGATGCTCGAGGAGCTCCGCGTCTCCCAGTTCGCCCAGGGCCTCGGCGTCAAGGGAGCGGTCTCCGCGAAGAAGATCCGCAAGACCATCCAATCCTGAGGGGACAGTCCCCTCACAAAGTCGCTTGTGCGGGGACTGTCCCCTTATCTTTGTCCCCTTATCTTCGGGGTGCCCCTCGGCTTGGGCCTGCTCCGAACTGCGCGGTCGGACGGAGGTCCACTCGAAGGGTGTCGGCCGCGAGCGCGGCGCCCAGCGCGGGTGCGTGCTTGAAGAGGTTGTTGCCCGCGACGAAGGACGCTCCTCCGGCCTCCCAGACGCCGATGCCGTCATGGCCCCAGGGCAGCTCGGTGACCCAGCAGTGGCGGACGCCGACGGGCTCCGGCTCGAGGCCGGGGAACCGGCGTGCGACGTACTCGACCGTCCGCTCGGCCTCGGCCGCGAGGCCCGGCTGGTCGGTGTCGCCGATCCCGATCGCGTAGTGCGCGTTGCCGGGAAGCGGGTCGCCGTAGGCACCGGCCTCCGTGTCGAGCACGCACGCCAGCCGCGGCGCCGGGCCATCGCGGAGCGCGAACGTCAGCCGCACGTGCACGGACTCGCGGACGGCGATGTCGAGGCCCGCGCCGCGCGCGAGGTCGGGCGTGCCGCGGCCCGCGCAGACGACGACGCGATCGTGCTCGACGGTGACCCCGCCGGCGCGCACCTCGACGCGGCCGGACGGCAGCAGCCGGACCGCGAGCACCTCGTCGGCGACGATCGCCTCGCCGAGCGACCGCGCGAGAGCAGCGACTGCCGCGCGGGTCCGGATGACCCCGCCGCCGGGATCCACGAGACCGGAGATCGCGTCGGGGCCAGCAGCCGCGCCGGAAGAACCGACGGCGCTGGGGGCTGCTCGCGGCGCGAGGATCGGGAGCCAGTCCGTCGCGTCGTCGACGAGCCTCGCGTCGATCCCGGCGTCCTCGAGCACGCCGAGCCGGTCGCCGGCGGCCGGGCCGAGGACGACGACGCCGTCGCAGACGAGCAGCTCGGTCCCGAGCTCGGCCTCCCACGCGCGCCAGCCCTCCTTCGCCTCGACCGCCAGCGCGACGAGCCGCGGGTCAGCGTGCGCGTGGCGGAAGATCCGCGAGTCGCCGCCGGACTGCCCGTTGCCGGGCACGCCGCGCTCGTAGACCGTGACGGTGGCCCCGCGAGCACGGGCGGCGTACGCAGTCGCCAGCCCGACGATCCCCGCTCCGACGACGCCGATGTCGCTCACGCTCAGCGCAGGCGCGACGCGAGCGCGGAGCCGTCGCCCGCGAACCGGGCGGACTGCCGGCGTCCGCGCTCGACGCACCCGAAGCGGTCGCTCGTCCGCCTCACGCCGCCGACCTTCACCGGCTTGCGCGGGAGGCCGATCCCGTGCGCCGCGTCGAGCAGGCACACGCGGCCGGACCGTGCGACGAGACGCGTCGCGACCGGCTCGTCGAGCGCGTCGGCCGTGACGTCCGGCAGGTTGATCTGCGCGCCGTCGGCGCCCATCGCGCGGGCGGCCAGCAGCTTGCGCGTCTCGACGTCGCCCTTCGCCCCGTCGTAGACGTTCGGGATCACCAGGCCGCACGCGTCGTGGATCGCCGCGACCTTGCCCGCGTCGTAGGACTCGAGGTCGGACCCGAACCAGCGGTACTGCACGCCGAGCGCGTAGAGCGACGCCGCCGGAAAGCGCGGGTCGAGGTTCGACCACATGATGTCGGCGTCGGGCGCGCTCGCGCGGACGAGCGCCGCCCGGCCCGGCTCGTACGGCAGGAACGCCGAGCGCCTGAAGACCTCCGGCCGGGACCGGACGAGCGCGGCGAACGCCGGCACGTTCGTCAGCGACTCCTTCATGTCGAGGTAGATGCCCGTGCCGGTCTCGGCGGCGAGGTCGAGGACCTCCTCGAACGTCGGCATCCGGGCCGGGTCGAACTCGCTGCCGCGCCACTTGTCGTTGTCGGCGACGTTCAGCGCGCGGGCCTGCTCGAAGGTCA
This sequence comes from uncultured Solirubrobacteraceae bacterium, assembly GCA_902806215.1. Taxonomy (GTDB): domain Bacteria; phylum Actinomycetota; class Thermoleophilia; order Solirubrobacterales; family Solirubrobacteraceae; genus CADCVT01. Next base: position 5,377 of record CADCVT010000412.1, read on the forward strand.
TCAGCCCGATCCGCCCGGTCCCGTCGGTCTTGGCGTCGACCTCGGGGTCGTGGAACGCGACGAACCGCCCGTCGAGCGTCTGCTGGACGTCGACCTCGATCATGTCGACGCCGTAGGCGATCGCGTAGCGGAAGGCGTCGAGCGTGTTCTCGGGCGCGAGCTCGCCGGCACCGCGGTGCGCGGCGGTGGTGAAGTTCGACGCGCCCGTGTCCGGCGTGGACGGCTTGCTCCAGCGCGAGGGGTCCGGCGTCTGCGTGCACGGCGCGGCCATCGCGGCAGCGGCCGGCGCCACGAGCGACAAGGAGACACCGAGGACGAGGAGCAGCGAGCGCATACGGACTGCAACGACGCCCGGCCCCGCTTCCTTGCGGCTGTTCACATCTGGGTCTCAGCCCAGGACGGGCAGCGTGCGCTCGTCGGAGAGGTCCGACAGCGTGTCCTGCATCTCAGCCGTGACCTCCTCGTAGACGTCGTCGGGGTCCGGGTCCTTGCCGAAGCGGTCGCGCAGGTCGATGGGGTCCATGACCTCGAGCGTGATCTTCGCCGGCAGCGGCAGGCGACCGGGAAGGTCGAGCAGGTTCACGCCGAACGGCGGCCCGAGCGACACCGGGAGCACCTTGATGCGCGCGAACTTGTCGAGGCCGGTCAGCTTCGCGGCGCGCTCGCCGCGGGTGACGAAGAGCGCGGTCTCCTGGCCGCCGACCGCGACGACGGGGACGATCGGCACGCCCTCCTCCAGCGCGAGGCGCACCCAGCCCTTGCGGCCGCCGAACTCGATCTTGTCGCCGTGCCACGAGGGCCGGAACGTCTCGTAGTCGCCGCCGGGGTAGACGAGCACCGGCGCGCCGAGCGCGAACGCCTTCTTCGCGTTGTCGTGGTTGGCGGCGAGCGTGCCGTACTTGCGGATGCCGGTGCCGGGGACGCGGACCGCGACGTCGTGGGCGAGCTGATGGAAGCGCCGGCACGGCCCGAACCTCTCGTAGAACTCGACGGCGAGGACGAACGTGTCGGCGATCAGCGTGCCGCCGGAGTGGTTGCCGACGAGCAGCGACGGCCCGTGCGGGATCTTCTCGAGGCCGCGGACCTCCGAGCGGAAGTACGTGTTGAACGCCGTCCGCCAGATCGGCAGCGTCGCGCGGATGTAGTCGGGATCCCACTCGTCGGGGTCGCTCCCGCCGAGGTCGCCGCGCAGGGCGTTCGCCCAGTCGCCCGCGACGTTCGCGCCCATCGCGGCCGCGCCGCGGACCGCCTGACCCAAGGGGTTCGCCATGCATCGAGGCCTCCCCTCCGTGCCAGCTTCGAAAACACCGTCAGTACCGTCCCTGCCCGCGATGTCGGACGGCAAGAAGCGACCCCTCGACCTGCTGCAGCGCCTCGACGGCCACCCGATGCTGCTCAAGGCCGCGCGGGGCCTGCGCGCGCGGCTGCCCGGCGACGTGAAGTACGGCGACCCGCTGTCGGTCGCCGGCGACGAGGCGCCGCAGGTGCTCGGGCGCCGGCTCGCCCAGCTCACGGCGAAGCAGCCGGGAGCGCTGCGAGAGCTCGGGTTCAGCGCGCTGCAGGTGTGGCAGTCGGTCTCCGAGGCGCAGGGCCGCGGGCGCGGCGACCGCGAGCTCGCGATCGTCTTCACCGACCTCGTCGCGTTCTCCTCGTGGGCGCTCGACGCGGGCGACGACCAGTCGGTCGAGCTGCTGCGCCGCGTCGGCGAGACCGCCGAGCCGATCATCGAGGGAGCCGGCGGGCGCGTCGTCAAGCGCCTCGGCGACGGCCTCATGGCCGTCTTCGAGGAGCCGCACGACGCCGTCCGGGCCGCGCTCGAAGCCGCCGACGCGGTCGAGCGCATCCAGGTCGGCTCCTACCGGCCGCGCATGCGGGCCGGGGTCCACCTCGGCCGCCCGCGCAAGCTCGGCGCGGACTTCTTCGGCGTCGACGTCAACGTCGCCGCGCGCGTGGCCGCGGCGGCCGGCGCCGGCGAGGTGCTCGTGTCCGAGGCCGCACGCGAGCGCCTCGACGACGAGCAGGTCAGCGTCAGGCGCAAGTGGCGCTTCCGCGCGAAGGGCACCCCCAAGGACCTGCGCGTCTACGCCGCGTCGTCGCCGGGCTGAGCCCGATGGACGCTCAGGTTCTCTGGGCGAGCGGTCGACTACAGACTCGTGACGCGTGCGCCCGACACTCTGCCGCGCCCCGAGGCACGCGAGACGAGCGGCATGACCTCGCGGATCATGCTCGCCTACGCCGAGCGCGAGGGCGGCCGCCCGCTCGTCGACGAGCTCCTGCGCCGCACCGACCTGGCGCACCGCGAGGAGGAACTGCGCGACGAGAACGCCTGGTTCTCCTTCGACACGAAGATCGCCCTGTTCGAGGGCCTCGCCGAGGTGCTCGACGACTCCGACGCCACCCGCCGCGCTGGCGCGATCGTCCTCGAGCTGAACGTCGCCGACTCGCTGAAGGTCGCCCTGCGCGCCCTCGGCTCCCCGCGCCTCGTCTACCAGAACGTCGTCCGCGCGAGCGCGAAGTTCTCCGCTCGGCACCGCATGCGGATGCTCGAGGTCGGCCGTGACCACGCGACCGTCGAGTTCTCCGACGTCGGCGGCGGCCCGGTCCACCTGCTCGACTGCAAGTACACCGCAGGGCTCCTCACCTGCGTCCCCGCCCTCTTCGGCCTGGCCCCCGCGCGGGTCAGCCACCCCCAGTGCGCCGTCGACGGCGCCGACGCATGCGTCTACGACGTGACCTGGGACCGCGCCGCGGTGACCACCCGCGCCGTCCTCGGCGGGACCGTCCTCAGCGCGGCGGCGGTGACCGGGTCGGCGATCGCCGCCCCCGCGCTGCTCCCGGTCGCCACCGGCCTGGGCGTCTCGCTTGCCGCGGTCGCGGGGGTCCGCTCGACGGTGCACACCCGCCGGCGCCTGCGCCAGCTCGAGACCGAGGCCGTCGAGCAGGCCAACGCCGCCGACCAGCTCAACGCCTCGTTGCGCGACCTCGTCTCGGAGCTGCGGCTCGAGGAGGTCCTCGACAAGATCGTCTCCAACGCCTACGCCGCCGTCGCGGGCAAGGAGTTCGCGCTCCTGGTCGACGAGGACTCAGAGCTCCGCTGCCGCAGCACCTCCGGGATCCCGCCCGAGTCGATCGCCACGATCGAGGCGTGGACCGCGACGCGCAGGCTCGACGAGCCCGTGCTCGTCGAGGACACCGCGAGCGTCGAGCCGCTCGCGTCGCTGACCGAGCACCCGTACATGCCGCTCGGCACGCTCTGCGCGACGCCGCTCGTCTACCGCGGCGAGACCGTCGGCGTGCTCGTGGCCGGTGCGGCCGCGGCCCGGACGTTCCTGCCGCGCGACCTCTCGCTCGTCGGCGCCTACGCGACCCAGGCGGCGATCGCCCTGTCCAACGCACGGCTGTACGCGGCGCAGCGCTCGCTGGCCACCCGCGACCCGCTCACCGGCCTGCTCAACCACCGCGAGTTCCACGAGGCCGTCGCCCGCGAGCTGCAGCGCTGCCGCCGCCACGGGGGCACCGCGACGATCGCGCTGTTCGACCTCGACGGCTTCAAGCTCGTCAACGACGGCGCCGGTCACGCCGAGGGCGACCGCGTCCTGCGCGCGATCGCCGACGCGCTGGCGGGCGCGTGCCGCGAGTCCGACGTCGCGTTCCGCATCGGCGGCGACGAGTTCGCCCTGCTCATGCCCGAGACGACGGGCGAGGAGGCGGTCAACGCGGCGGCACGAGCGCGTGACGCGATAGCAGGCGTCGACGCCCGCGCGAGCGCGTCGTTCGGCATCGCCAGCTGGCCGGCCGACGGCGGCAGCAAGGACGTCGTCATCGCCCAGGCCGACGCGAACCTCTACGCGATGAAGAACGGCGCCCGCCGCGCCGTCGCCCCGCGCTCCCAAACCGACGGCGCGACCCAGCGCGAGCGCCTCGCGGTCGCCAGCCGGCTCTCCGCGCGGCTGGCCGAGGTCCTCGACCCGTCCCAGATCGCGGCGCGCACCGTCGAGGAGCTCCACCAGAGCCTCGACTTCTTCGTCGCGTACATCCAGCGCCTCGACGGCGACACGCTTCGCCTCATGGGGTCCGGCGGCGCGCTCAGCGTCGGCGACGACGCGCGCGAGTGGGACCAGCCGCTCAGTACGGGCGTGACGGGCCGCGTCGCCCGCACCGGGTCGCTCGCGCTCGTCCACGACACACGGCTCGACGCCGACTACGTCAGCTCGGCGGACGTCCTCAACGTGGAGGCACGCTCGATGCTCTCGGTGCCGCTGCGCGTCGGCGGGCGGGCCTGGGGCGTGCTCAGCGTCGAGGAAGCCGACCGGGCCGCGTTCGGCTCCGACGACGTCCTCCTGCTCGAGACCGTCGGCGCCCAGGTCGCCGCCGCGCTGCGCCGCTCCGAGCTGTTCGCCGAGCTCGACAGCGCCTTCACCACCACGCTGAGCGTGCTCTGCGACGCGCTCGAGACCAAGGACCACTACACCGCCAGCCACGCCCACGACGTCGGCGAGCTCGCCCGGACCGTCGGCGAGGCGTTCGGCCTGCCCGAGCAGGAGCTGCGCGACCTCCAGTACGGCGCGCTGCTGCACGACATCGGCAAGATCGCCGTCCGCACCGAGATCCTCAACAAGCCCGGGCCGCTCGACGAGGCCGAGCGCGCGGAGATGGAGCAGCACACCGTCGTCGGCGCCGAGATGCTCCAGCGGATCCCCTACCTCGCGTCGGTCCAGGGCCTCGTCCGCTCCTCGCACGAGCGCTGGGACGGCAAGGGATACCCGGACCGCCTCACCGGCGAGGACATCCCGTTCGGCGCCCGCATCGTCGCCGCCTGCGACGCCTTCCACGCCATGACCTCCGATCGCCCCTACCGCAAGGCCCTGCCGCGGGCCGAGGCGATCGCCGAGCTTCGCCGCTGCTCGGGCTCCCAGTTCGACCCGGCCGTGGTCGAGGCGCTCGTCGCCGCGCTGTCCTGACGCATCCGCGGTCCCCCATCGGGGAAGGACCCCTTGCTAGGACTGGGGACAAACCGCCGAATCAGGAGTACGTGTGAACATGGCTGCGAACGTCAGCGAGAAGGAGGCACGGCAGGTCGCCGAGGCCGCCCGTGAGTCGGAGTGGAAGCTTCCGAGCTTCGGCAAGGAGCTCTACCTGGGCAACCTCCGGCTGGACCTCATCCACCCGCAGCCCAAGCTCGACCCGGCGAAGGTCGAGAAGGGCGAGGCGTTCCTGACGAAGCTGCGCACTTTCCTCGAGAACGAGGTCGACCCGCTCGAGATCGAGCGCGAGGCCAAGATCCCCGACTCCGTTGTCGACGGCCTCAAGAAGCTCGGCGCCATGGGCATGAAGGTGCCCGAGCAGTACGGCGGCCTCGGCCTCTCGCAGGTCTACTACAACAAGGCGCTCGCGCTCGTGGGCTCCTCGCACAGCTCGCTCTCGACGCTGCTGTCGGCGCATCAGTCGATCGGCCTCGCCGAGCCGCTGCTCGGCTTCGGCTCGGAGGAGCAGAAGCAGAAGTGGCTGCCCAAGGTCGCCACCGACCACATCTCCGCGTTCCTGCTGACCGAGCCCGACGTCGGCTCTGACCCGGCGCGCCTCGGCACGAAGGCCGTCCCCACCGAGGACGGCACCGGCTACCGCATCAGCGGCCGCAAGCTCTGGGCGACCAACGGCGCGATCGCCGACGTGGTCATCGTCATGGCCAAGGTCCCCAAGGGCGACGGCAACCGCGGCGGCATCTCCGCGTTCATCCTCGAGTACGACACCGAGGGCGTCACCGTCGAGAACCGCAACGCGTTCATGGGCCTGCGCGGCATCGAGAACTCCGTGACCCTGCTCGAGGACGTCTTCATCCCGAAGGAGAACCTCATCGGGCGCGAGGGCGACGGCCTGAAGATCGCGCTCACGACGCTCAACACCGGCCGCCTGGCGCTGCCGGCGATCTGCGTCGGCGTCTCGAAGTACGCGACGAAGGTCGCGCGCGAGTGGTCGGTCGAACGCGTCCAGTGGGGCGTCCCGGTCGGCAAGCACGACGCGGTCGCGCAGAAGATCGCGTTCATCGCCGCGACGTCCTTCGGGCTCGAGGCGATGCTCGACGTCTCCTCGCGTCTGGCCGACGACAAGAAGTCCGACATCCGCATCGAGGCCGCGATCGCGAAGCTCTACGCCTCGGAGATGGGCTGGAAGGTCGTCGACGAGCTCATGCAGATCCGCGGCGGCCGCGGCTACGAGACCGCCGAGTCGCTGAAGGCGCGCGGCGAGAAGCCGATCCCGACCGAGCAGCTCATGCGCGACATGCGCATCAACCGGATCTTCGAGGGCTCCACGGAGATCATGCACCTGCTGATCGCCCGTGAGGCGCTCGACAAGCACCTCGAGGTCGCCGGCGACATCATCGAGGGCGACGGCTCGATCCAGGAGAAGGCGAAGCTCATCCCGGGGGCGGCGAAGTTCTACGCCTCGTACGTGCCGACGCTGCTCTACGGCGAGGGCCGCAAGCCCGGGTCGTTCGAGGAGTTCGGGCCGCTGGCCGACCACATCCGCTACGTCGAGCGCTCCTCGCGCAAGCTCGCGCGCACGACGATGATGGCGATGGGCCGCTGGCAGGCGGGCCTGGAGAAGAAGCAGACGCGCCTCGGCCGTCTGGTCGACGCCGGCGCCGAGCTGTTCGCCATCGCGTCGGCGTGCACGTACGCGCTGACGATCGCCAAGGAGAACCCGGAGCGCGCCGACCAGGCCCGTGAGCTCGCGGACCTGTTCTCCAAGCACGCCCGCCGTCGCGCGGACGACCTGTTCAGCGCGGTGTGGGCCAACGACGACGACGCCAGCTACAAGCTCGCGCAGGACGTCCTGGAAGGCCGCCACACCTGGATCGAGGAGGGCATCGTCGACCCCGCCGGCGGCGACGACCGCCCGCAGGTCCGCGACGAGCAGCCCGACAAGTCGGTGTCCGCCGGCTAGCAGCTCCGACCGGCCGGCTCGGCGCGCTTGCTAGGCGAGCGCGCCGGGCGGCCCATCGAACCCCGGGCGCTTCCAGTGCTCAGGGATGTCCGGGTGCTCGGCGAACGCGATGTGGTCGTCGCATCCGGCCGCGGCGATGCCGTTCCACACCTGGTGCAGGGCCTCCTCGAAGTCCGGCGCGTCGAGCTTGACCTCGAGGATCCCGTTCTCGTCGGGGTCCCCCACCTCGGCGGAGGGCATGACCTCCTTGAGCTTCTTGCACGAGCGGTCGTGACCGCCCCGGTGGTAGACCTGCAGGGCGACGGAGTGCTGGCTCATGACTGCGCAAACTACCCGCGCGGACGGCGCGCCGTCGAGCAGGCGGCCTAGCGGACGCCGGCCGCTTCGCGCGGCCTGACCTGCTTGCCACCGCGCGTCATCGCGGTGAACTCCTCGAGCGCCATGCCCGACCCGATGGCCACGCAGGTCAGCGGGGAGTCGGCGAGCGTCGTCGGCATCCCCGTCTCCTCGTGGATGCGCTCGGCGAAGCCCTGCATGAGGACGCCGCCGCCGGCGAGGACGATCCCGGACTGCGTGATGTCGGCCGCGAGCTCGGGCGGCGTGCGCTCGAGCGTCTCCTTGACGGCGTCGACGATCGCGGCGACCTCGGCGGCGAGCGCCTCGCGGATCTCCGCGCTGGAGATCTGCACGCTGCGCGGGAGGCCGCTGGCGAGGTGACGACCGCGGATCTCGACCTCGAGCTCCTCGACCATCGGCGACGCGGAGCCCAGCTCGACCTTGATGTCCTCGGCGGTCTGCTGGCCGATCGCAAGGCCGTGCTCGCGACGCATCCACGCCGTGACCGCATCGTCGAGCTCGTAGCCGCCGACCCTGACCGACTCCGAGACGACGATCCCGCCGAGCGAGATGACGGCGACCTCGGTCGTGCCGCCGCCGACGTCGACGACCATGTGGCCGCGCGGCTCGGCGATCGGCAGCCCGGCGCCGATCGCGGCGGCCAGCGGCTCCTCGATGAGCTGGACCTCGCGGGCGCCGGCGGCGAGCGCCGCGTCGATGACCGCGCGCTTCTCCATCTCGGTCACGCCCGACGGCACGCACATGACGAGCCGCGGGCGGGCGCGCCGGCGGTGCTCGGCCTTGCGGATGAAGTACCGGAGCATCGCCTCGGTCACCTCGAAGTCCGCGATGACCCCGTCGCGCAGCGGCCGGATCGCCGAGATCGAGGCCGGCGTGCGGCCGATCATCCGCTTGGCCTCGCTGCCCACGGCGTGGACGTCGCCGGTCCGCTCGTCGATCGCGACGACCGAGGGCTCGGAGATGACGATCCCGCGCCCGCGGACGAAGACGAGCGTGTTCGCCGTGCCGAGGTCGATGGCGATGTCGCGGGTGCCGAGGCCGAAGAAGCTCACAGGCACACGATGTTCGCAGGTCGGCTATGGGGTGGGCGCGGGATTGCACACACGGCCGAGGTGGCCGTCACGCGTCCAGCGCGGGCGCGTCCCCGCTCAGGCTGACGCGGCTCAGGCCGAAGAACCGTTCAGGACCGTTCCGTTGCACCGTCGGATCAGAGCCCTCCGCATGCTCGCCATGACGCTGGTCGGCGTCGGCATGCTCTTCAGCACTGCGGGCGGGACGCACTCCGCGTTCAGCGCCGCCGACGTCAACGCGGGCAACCGCATCGTCACCGAGCAGCTCGCGCCGCCGGCCGGGCTCGCCGGGTCGGCCCTCTCCGACGGCCGCACGGTGCGCCTGACGTGGACGCCGACGACGACGTCGGCCACCGGTTACCGCGTGTACCGGTCGAGCAGCGCGAGCGGGCCGTGGACGCTCGTCGACACCGTCGCCGGCCGCACGACCGCCACGGTCGACCAGAGCCCGCCCGACGGCACCTGGCACTACGCCCTGCGCACCTACGCCGGACCGTGGGAGAGCGCGATGTCGTCCACCGCCGGGCCGCTGGCGACGGCGACGCTCGACCACTTCGAGATCGCGCCGATCGGCGAGCAGCACAGCGGCCGCCCGTTCGCCGTGACGATCCGTGCCCGCACCGCCTCGAACGCGCTCGTCACCGGGTGGGCGCAGACCGTCACGCTGACCACGAGCAACGGGACGATGACGCCCACGACGACCGGCACGTTCTCCGACGGCGTCCGCACCGAGACCGTCACGATCACCGGCTCCTACTCGGCGACGCAGACGATCACCGCGACCGGCGGCACGCCGGCCAAGAGCGGCACGAGCGCGGCGTTCACGCTGCATGACTGGATCTTCGCGTTCAAGAAGACGACGCCGGCGTCGGGCACCGGCTGCCTCGGCGGGACCCTGCGCTTCCGTGAGATGGCGGAGGGCTACCTCGGCGCGGCGCCCGAGGAGGTCTACATGCGCACGGCCGGCGAGGGCGACGCCGAGTTCTGCTCGCCGCCGGTCACTTCCGCGATCACGCTGCCCGCCGGGACGACGAACGTCCGCGCGTTCATGTCGAACACCGCCGGGAGCTCCTGCACCGTCACCGCGTCGATCCACAAGGGAGCGACGGCGATGGGCGCCGCCCTGACCCTGACGATCCCGCCCGGCGCCGTCACGGAGCGGGTCTTCGCGCTGGCGACCCCGGCGATCCCGCTCGTCGCCGGCGACCGCCTGAGCGTCCGCCTCGTCTGGACGAACGTGAAGGCGTGCAACACGACGTACCTGCACTACGGCGGGACGACCGCGCGGTCCCGCGTGCACTTCACCGGCTAGAGCACGCCCCGCCGTTCGCGCAAGGGTTCCCGCGCTCGTGCGTTGCAGGCCCCATGCGCCGCCGTCTCTCCCTGCTCCTGATCGCCGTGTCCGCCCTGCTCTGCGCCCTCGCGGCGCCGGCCTCCGCCGAGGAGGTCCCGGCCGGCTACACGTACGAGGAGGCCTGGTTCACCGCCCACGACGGCGTGCAGCTCCACGCGGGCGTCTTCCTCCCGGCCGACCGCAAGCCCGGCGAGAAGCACCCGACGATCATGGTCATCGGGCCCTACACCGCGCCCAACAACGGCGTGACCGGCGCGGTGTCCGGTGGACCGAACTCCGAGGGACCGGTCATCCGGTTCCCCGAGCTGTTCAAGGACGCGAAGATCCTCGAGAACCGCTGGGCGTACGTGCAGGTCGACGCGCGCGGGTTCGGCGGCTCCGGCGGCTGCTTCGAGTACTACGGGCCCAACGAGATGAAGGACACCGGCACGTCGGTGGACTGGGCCGCGTCGCAGCCGTGGTCGACCGGCAAGGTCGCCACGTGGGGCAAGTCCTACGACGGAGCCGACTCGCTGCTCGCCGTCGCCGCGCGGCCGAAGGGCCTCGCCGCCGCCGTCATCCAGGCGCCCGGCCTCTCCGCCTACACCGCGCTCTGGCATCAGCGCGTGCACTACGCGACCGGCCGTTACGGAACGACGCCGCTCTACACCGTCGACGACCTCACACCACCGCAGAACGGCTCGACGATCACGTCGCCCGAGTACGCGCTCGCCGCGGTCGACGCGTTCAAGCAGAACCCCACCTGTCGCACCGACGCGATGGCGCTCATGAACACCGAGCGCAACCGCGACAGCGGGTTCTGGAAGGACCGCGAGCCGTACAAGCTCGCCGCCGGCGCGACGACGCCGGTCCTGTGGACACACGGCTTCTTCGACGCGAACACGAAGCCCGTCCACCTCGACGTGTGGAACGCGCTCAAGGGCGTCAAGCACGCGTGGTTCGGCCAGTTCACCCACGTCCGCGGTCACGAGCCGGAAGTCGGCCGCAAGGGCTTCCTCGAGGAGTCGATGCGCTTCCTCGACGAGCACGTCCGCGGCGTCGCTCCCGCGCAGCAGGACCCCGCCGTGACGATCCAGGAGGGCAACGGCAGCGGCCGCTGGCGCGCCGAGGAGCAGTGGCCTCCGGCCGACGCGCAGACCTGGCGCCTGCCGCTCAAGGGCGGCGAGTACACGAACGGCCCGGGCAACACGGGTGACGGCTCGGGCGCGGGCAACGGCCTGTGGACGCTCACCAAGCCGCTTCCCCACGCGCTGCACCTCGCGGGCGAGCCTGCGGTCGACGCGCAGGTCTTCGGCGACAACGTCCCCGACGTCAACGTCGTCGCGCACCTGTACGACGTCGACCCCAAGGGGCAGGCCCGGCTGGTCAACCGCGGCGCGACCGCGGCGACGAGCCCGCAGTTCAGCGACCTGAGCTTCTCGCTGTACCCGCAGGACTGGGTCTTCCAGA
>CADCVT010000413.1 GCA_902806215.1 uncultured Solirubrobacteraceae bacterium
AGCTCGGCGACCTCGCCGGCCACGCGCTCGGGCTCGGCGCCGGGCAGGTCGATCTTGTTCAGGCACGGAATGAGCTCGAGCCCGGCATCGACGGCCAGGTAGGTGTTGGCGACGGTCTGGGCCTCGACGCCCTGGGAGGCGTCGACCACGAGCAGCGCTCCCTCGCACGCGGCCAGCGACCGCGACACCTCGTACGTGAAGTCGACGTGGCCGGGCGTGTCGATGAGGTGGAGCTGGTAGGTCTCGCCGTCCCGGGCCTGGTAGTAGACGCGGACGGCCTGGGCCTTGATGGTGATCCCGCGCTCGCGCTCGAGGTCCATCGAGTCGAGGACCTGCGCGCGCATGCTGCGCGGGTCCACGGTGTGGGTCAGCTCGAGGATGCGATCGGCCAGCGTCGACTTCCCGTGGTCGATGTGGGCGATGATCGAGAAGTTGCGGATGTGGTCCTGATCGGCCACTAGTGCTTCCTCCGATCGGTCGTCGGGCGTCTCGGCGAAGCGATCGTCGTGTCCTGGTCAGGACGCAGGGAAGGAGCTGTGCCCCTGGCACAGGACTGACCGAGGACGCAGCCAGGCGCGGCGAGCGCGAGTCGAGGCGCGCGAGGATCGATCGGGGGGAGCACTCAACTCAGGGTAGAAGCGCGACCCCGTCGCGCCCGTCCGCCTTCACCGTGTAGAGCGCCTTGTCGGCCCGGGCGAGCAGGCTGGCGTCGTTCTCGTCGCGCCGCGGGACCGCCGCGCCGACCGACACGGTGACCTCGCCGAGCTCGGCCACGGCCTCGCGCAGGCGCCGTCCGGCCTCGACCGCCTCGTTGGCGTCGCCGACCCGGATGAGGGCCGCGAACTCGTCGCCGCCGATCCGGTAGAGCTCGTCGCCGCGGCGCAGCGCGCCGGACAGGCCGGCGGCGGTCTCGCGCAGCACGCGGTCGCCGGCCTGGTGCCCGCGGGTGTCGTTGATCGCCTTGAAGCCGTCGATGTCGGCCATGAGGACCGCGATCGACTCGCGCCGGGCGCGGGCGCGGGCGAGCGCCTCGTGGAACGTGGCGTGGTGGCCGAGGCCGGTCAGCGGGTCGGTGGCCGCGCGGGCGCGCAGCTCGTCGACCGCCTCGGCCGTGCGCAGACAGGAGGCGGCGTGGGTCGCGAGCGTCTCGAGCAGCTCGACGATGTCCGTGTCGGGGAGGCGCGGCTCCGGATCGGCGAGCAGGAGCACGCCGCGCCCGTCGACGCCGGCGGTCAGCGGGATCGCGATCACGGCCTCCACGCCCGACGACGTCAAGGCGCCGAGCTCCTGGGCGGTCGGGACGGTGCCGCCGGTGCTGTAGAGCGAGCAGCCGCTCTGCACGAGCCGCGCGATCGCCTCGACGGCCTCCTGGGTCGCGTGCGACAGGACGTCCGAGAGCATCCCGCTCGCCTCGGCCGCGTGGAAGCGCCCGCGCGGGCCCGGCAGCAGCAGAGCCGCGGAGGCCATGTCGGCGACGTCGCAGGCGGCGACGACGACCTCGGCGTGGATGACGTGCTCGTCGGTCAGCGTGGTCAGGCGCGTCGCATGGCGGACCAGGCGCTGGGCGGGCGACTCGGGGGCGACCCCGCCGATCCGCTCGAGCGCCTTCTCGAAGCACGCTGCCGCGGCGAAGACCTGCTCGACGAGCTCGGGCGGCATCGCCTCCTCGCTCTCGACGTTGAGCACGGCGGCGACCTTGCCGCCGCTGCGGATCGGGACGGCGACCTCGGCGGCGGTCCCCGGGCTGGCGGCCAGGTACCCCTCCGCGGACTCGACGTCGTCGATGACGACCGGCTCACCGCTCACGTACGTGCGCCCGATGACGCCGGCGCCGAAGGGCATGCCGTCGAAGACCTGCTGGTAGCCGGCGACGGCCTGGATGCGCAGGCGGTTGCCGCGGGCGAGGTAGATGCTGGGACGCTTCAGCCCGCGCTCGACGAGGTGGTCGACGACGATCTGGCTGGCGTCGGGCACGTCGGAGGCGCCGAGCAGTGCCTTGTCGAGGTTCGTCCACATCGCTTGACGGTCATCGACGGTCGCGGTAGAGCCCTTGAGCCCTGAGGGCCACCGAGCGCGCTTCTGGCACGCGGGCGATGATCACCGTTCCCGCATACACCGCAGAACCGACGACGAGCGCGAGACCGACGGCGATCCCCTGGGCGATCACGGCGTCCCCCAGCAGGGCGTCGGCGAGCCGCCAGACGCCGTAGCTGACCGCGCCGAGCGCCGCCGCGGCGATCGCGATGCGGACCGTGGCGGCGAGCGTCTGCCCGAGCTCGAGCCGCCCCGCCAGCTCACGGCGCAGGTAGAAGCCCTGGGCGAACGTCGTCGCGGCGGTCGAGACCACCGTGCCGATGACGATGCCGCCGATCCCCAGCGGGTCGTACAGCGCGACGCTGACCCCGGCGTTGACGAGCAGGCTGCCCACCGCGATCTTCGTCGGGATCCACGGGCGCTGGAGGCTGAAGAACGTCCGCGTGAGGAGGAGGTTCACGCCGCTGAACGGCAGGCTGAAGCTGAACCAGAAGAGGGCCTCGGCGACGCGGTCGGTGTCGGCCGGGCCAAATTCTCCATGCTCGTAGACCAGGCGGGTGATCGGCTCGGCCAGCACGAGCGTGAACGCGGCGGCCGGCATGAGCATGAGCAGGATCTGACGGATCCCCCCGGAGGTGAGCTTGCGCAGGCCGTCGCGGTCGTTGCGCGCGGCGAACCGGCTCAGCGTCGGGAACAGCACGGTGGCGATCGCGACGCTGAAGAGGCCCTGCGGGAGCATGTACACGCGGAACGCGGCGTCGATCGCCCTCGGCGCCTCCTGGGAGATCAGCGTGCCGAGCGTCGAGTTGATGAGCAGGTTGAAGTTGATGAGCCCGAGCCCGATCGTCACCGGCAGCATCAGCACGAGGACGCGGTTCAGGCGCGGGTCGCGGATGTCGAAGTGCAGCTCGAGCTTGAAGCCGAGCCGCCGGAGGACCGGGATCGCCATGAGCAGCTGCACGAAGGTGCCGACGAGCACCCCGATCGCGTACGCGTAGAGCTGGTCGTCGCCCTCGAACCAGCTGCGGGCGCCGATCAGGAAGCCGAGGATCAGCAGGTTCCAGACGACCGGGCTGAGCGCCGGGATCGTGAAGTGGTCGTAGGCGTTGAGGATCCCGACGAGCAGGCCGTTGAGCCCGAGCAGCACGACGATCGGGAACATGACCTGGGCCAGCCCGCTCGTCAGGACGTCGAGCTCGCGGGTGAACTCGTCGCCGGTGAACAGCGGCATGATCTCCGGCGCCGCGAGCGTGAACGCGATCGTGATCAACCCGAGGACGGCGAGGATGTAGAAGAAGAGGTTGCTCGCCAGGCGGACGGCCTCGCGCTTCTTGCCCTGCTCGAGCATCTCGGTGAACACCGGGACGAACGCGGCGCTCAGGGCGGCGTCGGCGAACAGGCTGCGGAGCAGTTTCGGGACCTGGAACGC
>CADCVT010000414.1 GCA_902806215.1 uncultured Solirubrobacteraceae bacterium
CGGGCGCCATCACGTCCTCGGGCAACGTCTCGCACCACGCGTCGGGCACCGCGGTCGACATCGCCGCGGTCAACGGCCAGCCGATCATGGGCAACCAGGGCAAGGGCTCGATCACCGACATCACGGTCCGCCGGCTGCTCACGCTCCAGGGCGCGATGCGGCCCGACCAGATCATCACGCTGATGACGTACCCGGGCGCCTCGAACACCGTGGCGATGGCCGACCACGCCGATCACATCCACGTCGGGTTCCAGCCCGTCGGCGGCAACCAGAAGCTCAGCGCCTCGCAGTCCGCCGTCCTCAAGCCCGGTCAGTGGCTGAAGGTCGTCGATCGTCTCAACGAGATCCAGAACCCGGTCGTGCGCAAGACGCCGTCGAAGGCGTCGATCAAGGTCACCCCGAAGCGGCACGGCAACGTGCCCGCCTCGGCCAAGCGCCCGAACTGAGGGCCCTGCTCCAGCAATCCGCTCGCATCTGGCGGCGCCAGCTGCAACCGGCTTCCAGGACCAGTGCCCTAGCCGCCCGGCGCCTCGCGCTCGCGCAGCTCGATCCGGCGGATCTTGCCCGTCAGCGTCTTGGGCAGGTCGTCGACGAACTCGATCTTGCGCGGGTACGCGTAGGCCGACAGCCGCCCGCGCACGAACGTCTTGATCTCCCCCGCGAGCTCGTCCGACGGCGCGAACCCCTCGGCGAGGCAGATGAACGCCTTGACGACGTTGCCCTTGAGCTCGTCGGGAGAGGCGACCGCGGCGGCCTCGCGGACGGCCGGGTGCTCGAGGCACGCGGACTCGACCTCGAACGGGCCGATCCGGTACCCGGCCGCGATGATCACGTCGTCGGCGCGCCCGGCGTACCAGACGTAGCCGTCCTCGTCCTGCATCGCGGCGTCCTTCGTGTGGAACCACTCGCCGCCGAACGTCTCCTCGGAAGCGGCCTCGTTGCGCCAGTAGCCCAGCGGCCAGTGCGGGTTCGAGCGGGCGCGCAGGCAGATCTCCCCGCGCTCGCCGGGAGCCACCGGCTGCTCGTCCTCGTCGAGCAGCTGGACGTCCCAGCCCGGCATGACCCGGCCCATGGATCCCTCCTTCACCGGAAGCCACGGGAAGTTCGCGCACAGCGGATAGGACTCGGTCAGCCCGTAGTAGTCGAGCACGGTCAGGCCGTACTGCTCGCGGAACCACTTGATCGCCTCGGGGTTGAGCGGCTCGCCCGCCGAGCAGACGCGCCGGAAGCGCTGCGGGTACGTCGTCCCCGCGTCGGGAATGGCCATCATCGCCCGCATCGCGGTCGGCGTCGTGAAGACGTTCGTGACCTCGTTGCGCGAGAGGAAGTCGAGCTGCCTGCGCGGGTCGAACCCGCCCTCGCGCTGCAGCACGCATTGCACCGCGCCGAGGCGCCACGGCCCGAGCAGCGGGGCGATGCCCGCGGCCCAGGCCCACTCCCCCATCCCGTGGAAGCGCTCGCCGTCCTGCACCTCGTGGCAGTACGTGAACTCCTCGTGCGCGAGCAGGTACCGGTGCGCGTGGACGATCCCCTTCGCCAGGCCCGTCGTGCCCGACGTGTAGTAGAGCTGCGCCGGGTCGTCGGCGGCGGTGTCGGCGACGACCGGCTCGGTCGAGGCGCCGTCGAGGAGGCCTTCGTCGAGGACGAGCACGTCGCCGCCCCACGCCTCGAAGCGCGACGCGTTCGCGCGGTCGGTGACGAGCACGCGCGGCTCGGAGTCGTCGAGGCGATGCCGGATCCCGTCGTCGCCGTAGAGGACCGACATCGACAGCAGGATCGCGCCGAGCTTCCACGTCCCGAAGAAGATCGCGGCGGTCTCGGGCGTCGGCGGGAGCACGACGGCGACGCGCTCGCCCCGCTCGACGCCGTGCGCGCGCAGGACGTGCGCCGCCTGGTTCGACAGGTCCTGCAGCTCGCCGAACGACACTTCGCGGCTCGCGCCGTCGTAGCGTTCCCACACCATCGCGAGCTTGTCGCGCGGGTGCTTGTCGCACACGTCGGTGGCGATGTTGTACCGCTCCGGGACCTGCCACTCGTGGGCCGCTACCACCTCGTCGTACGTCGGCATGCGCGGACCCTACTCCCGCTCACACGACTACGCGACGCGTCGCAGCTCCTCGGCGCGCCGGCCGGCGATCGCGGCGCGGTACCCGACGGCGAGCCGCCCTAGCGCCGCGTCCCACGTGCGCCCCTGGACCGTCTGGAGCGCGTTGCGGGCAAGGCGCTCGCGCAGCGGCGCGGACGCCGCCAGCTCGCAGACGGCGTCGGCGAGCTCGGTCGCGTCGGGCCCGCGCAGGAGCCCGGTGACGCCGCTGCGCACGATCGAGCACGGCCCGCCCTCCGCGACGGCGACGACCGGCAGGCCCGACGCCTGCGCCTCGAGAAGCACCTGGCCGAACGTGTCGGTGCGGCTGACGAACAGGAAGACGTCCGCGCTCGCGTACGCCGTGGCGAGCTCGTCGCCCTCGAGCCAGCCCAGGAACGTCGCGTGCTCGCCCAGGCGCTCGCGCAGCGGCTCCTGCTCGGGGCCGCCGCCGGCGAGGACGAGGTGCAGCCGCGGATCGCGCGCGCGGGCGGCGAGGAACGCGTCGGCGAGCAGGTCGGCGCCCTTCTCCTTCGTCTGGCGCCCGGCGTAGAGCACGGTGATGCGGTCGTCGCGGCCGAAGAGCGACGGGTCGCGACGCTGCGGGTCGAAGCGCTCGACGTCCACGCCGCGGTCCCAGCGGCCGATGCGCTCGTCGGCGATCCCCAGCGAGCGCAGCACCGCGTCGGATGCGGGCGACGGCGTGAGCACGTGGTCGCACCCGCGGTAGAACGCCGCGAGCGCCTGCGTGACCATCGCCTCGATGGCGACGTCGCCGGTGCGCAGCCGCGCGTAGGCGGCGAGCTCGGTGTGGTAGCTGCCGACGACCGGCAGCTCGAGCGCCCGCGCGAGCACCGCGGCGGCGACGCCGCTCGGCCCGGGCGAGACCACGTGCACGAGGTCGTAGCGGCCGTCGGCCAGCGTCTCGACGATCGCCGGGATGCTCGGCACCCCGACGCGCAGGCCCGCATAGAACGGGAGGTCGACCTCGCGCACCGCCGGCAGGCGACGGTCGACGTTCGGGTCGGTGCCGACGATCTCGACCTCGAAGCCGGGCACGCCGCGCGCCTGGATCTCGTCGAGCGTGTGCGTCACGCCGTGCATGCCGCCGACGCCGTCGGCGACGAGCGCGACCCGCAGCGACTCCCCCGTGCGAGCGGCGAGCTTGGCCTTCTCGCGCCCGAGGAACGCGGCGGCCGGCGCGTACGGGATCGCGGGAACCGCCGCGTCGAACAACTCGCCGGCCGCAACGCCAAGCCGGGCGAGTCCGGGGACTCCCGCAGGCGCGACGGGCCCCGACTCGCTGACTGACGCTGACGTTCCGGACTCACCGAGCGCAGAGATCAGGGCGTCGACCGCAGCCCCGAGCTTCTGCTCGTGGCGCCGCCGGGCGCGGCGCGAGAGGTCAGCGTGCGAGAAGCCGTCGGACTGCATCCATGCGAGCAGCTCGGCCCCGGTCATGTCGAGGCCCATCCCGTCGAGCCACGCTCGCAGGAGCGCCCTCGCGTCCTGAGGGCCGAGGTCGTTTCCCTCGGTCCCCCGCCGGCGGTCGCCCTCGCTGAGGACCCGCTCGACCATCTTCATCACGGCGACCGGGTCGGGCGCCGGCGCGTCGTCGGCCGCGCCGAGCGAGCGGATCGCCAGCGCCATCGCGGCGTGCGCCCACTTCGCCGCGCCGCCCTGGTCGCCGCAGGCGACGGTCCGCCCGCCGCGGACGTGCGCGAGCAGCTCGGCCGGCGTCGCCGCCGCCGGGGTCTGCGTCCACGTGCGGCCGATGTCGACGCCGGCGTGGTCGTCGCTGCCGGCGACGACGCAGCCGCCGTGCGTCTCGATGTACACCGCCGACGGGGCGTTGAGCTCGGCCGCGCGAGCGCCGTTGCGCGTCTCCCAGATGGGGAACAGCTCGGCGAGGCGGCGCCGGTGGCGCGGCGTCAGCGGCTCGGTCACCGTGTAGAACGGGTGCGCGAGCGCGGCGGCGACCTCGCGCTCGGCGAGGTACTCCGCGCAGGCCTCCACGTCGCCGTTGTGCTCCTGCAGCCACCCGTGGTCGTCGGGGGTGATGCCGTAGCAGAGGACGTGCACGGCCTGCGGCTCGCCGCGGAACCACACCGTCAGCTCCTCGCTGACGAAGGCGTCGTCGTAGCGCTCGGCCAGCTCCAGCGCGCCGTCGATCGTGTCGTGATCGGTGATCGTCACGAAGTCCATCCCGCGGCGCTTGGCCAGCGCGTAGACCTCCTCGGACGGCGTGGCGCACTCGGGCAGCCCGACGCTGCGCTGGATGCCGAGCCTCGAGGCCTCCGAGGCGGTGCTGTGGCAGTGCATGTCGACCCGGCTGGTCGACGCGGTGGTGGTCTCCTGGTTCATCGACCGGGAGATTCGCCTGCTAACGGACGGGTTCTGTGTCCCGCTCGGGAAGATCCTGTGACGCTGTCGTTATCGCGTGCGCCACACGAGCGTGCGCGTCACCGTCGTGACGTTGCCCGACGGGTCGACGGTCAGTCGACGACCGCGTCGTTCAGCTCGGCTTCGATCTCGTCGAAGAGGCCGTAGCCCTCGAAACGCGCCGCCGCTCGGTACGAGATCCCGAGCTGATGCAGCCGCTCCCCGGCGCGCTCGAGCTTCGCGGCGGTCGTGTCCTCCTCGACCTCGTCCCCGAGCAGCTTCGTGAGCTCCGGCGGGATCTGCGGCGCCTCGGCGCGGCTCCATCCGGCCCGCGACCACGCGTCGAGCACCGAGCACGGCTTCTCGACCCGCGGGAACGACGTGAAGAACTGGACGCCCTTCCGCCAGGCGGCCCGACCCTGGCGCAGCGCGATGTCGCTCGTCGGGATCGCCTCGAGGTCACGCACGAACTGCTGCAGCGGCGGAGCGGCGACCAGGAGCGGCTGCACGATCACGATGCCGTAGAACTCGGCGGCGCGCTCGGCGGCGTGCCGGGGCGCGCGCTCGAGCGCGCGCCGACACATAGGCACATCGATGTCGTCGAACCCGGCCCTCGCCGCCGGCGTGAGCTCCTTGACGGCGATCTTCAAACGCAGTGCGGCGTCGGCGAAGCGCTGCGCGCTCTTCGGCGGCGCCGCCTGGGAGGCGGCGGGCAGCATCAGCGCGATCAGGCAGATCAGCGCGGTGAGGGCGCGCGCGGTCACTGCGGCGCAGAGTAGAGAGCCGCGCCGTCAGACGCGCTGCGTGCTCGGGCTGAGCAGCTCGGCGTAGAGCTCGCTCGTGCGCTGGGCGACGTCGGCCCAGTCGAAGCGCAGGACGTGCTCGCGGCCCTCGGCCGACAGTCGCGCGTGGAGGTGATCGTCGGACAGGACGCGCTCCATCGTGCGCGCGAGCGCGCGCGAGTCGCGGGAGCGGAACCGCAGGCCGACGGCGCGCGGGACGACCTCGCGGAGGCCGCCGGTGTCGGCGGCGATGCACGGGCAGCCCGACGCCATCGCCTCGAGCGCGACGAGCCCGAACGGCTCGTACAGCGACGGGATCACGCACAGGTCGGCGATCCGGTAGAGCCCGTGGAGCGCGTCGTCGCCGAGCCAGCCGGCGAACGTGCCGTGCCAGTTCAGCCCGAGTCGCAGCGCCTGGACCTTCAGCTCGGCCTCGTGCGTGCCCGTGCCGGCGACGAGGAAGCGGACCTTGCCGACGCGGCGGATGACGTCGGGCAGCGCCTCGAGCGCGTCCTGGAAGCCCTTCTCGTAGACGAGCCGGCCCGCGAGCAGGACGAGCTTCTCGTCGGGCGCGGCGTAGCGGGCGCGCAGGCCGTCGAGGTCGTCGGGCACGTGGAGGTCGGACGGGTCGATCCCGTTGTTGATGACCGTGACGCGCTCGGACGGCAAGTCGAACACGTCGGCGATGTGGCCCTGCATGTACTGCGAGCAGGCGATGACGCGGTCGGCGCGGTGGACCATCCGCCGCTCGACGCCGTGGATGTGCGACTGCGGGTGCTTGTCGACCCAGCCCTGGTGGCGGCCGTGCTCGGTGGCGTGGACGGTGACGACCCACGGGACGCACATGCGGCGGGCGAGACGCTCGGACGCGACAGCGACGAGCCAGTCGTGGGAGTGCACGACGTCGAAGTCGAACCGCTCGTGCAGCGCGTCTCCGGCCGCGAGCATGTCCGCGTTCATCTGGTGGACCCAGGCGAGGAAGGCGTCGAGGTCGTCGCGCGGGAAGCTCGGCTCGCGCACGCGGTGCACGGTGACGCCGTGGCGCTCCTCCTCGGCGGGAGCGTGGTCGCCGCCGCGCGTGAGGACGTGGACCTCGGTGCCGGCCGCGGCCAGGCGCTCGGTCAGCTTGCGAACGTGACGGGCGAGCCCGCCCTCCACGATCGGCGGGAACTCCCAGCTCACGATCAGGACACGGGCCGCCACGGCAGACCGGAAATCTACCGGGTCGCCCACCCGTACGTCGACCGCCGGTCAGCGAGCAACGAGCGCGTACGAGCGACCGCCCGTCAGGTCGCCCACCCGCCGCGGCCCCTCCCACGGGACCTCGACGGTCGCGTCGAGCCCAGCATCACGCGCGACCGCGACGACGAGCACGTCTCCGCCGCGCACGAACGCGCAGACGTCGGGACCCGCGTCGAGCGGCTCGTAGGACCCTGCGAACGCCTCCGGGCGTTCCTTGCGAAGCGCAAGCGCCTCCACGACGAGCGAGAGCTTC
>CADCVT010000415.1 GCA_902806215.1 uncultured Solirubrobacteraceae bacterium
TCCTTCGTCGCCGTGCGCCGGAAGTGGGCGAACGCCGGGAACATCCGCAGCGCCTCCTCGACCGCGCTCGGTATGAGCGACGGGTCGTCGATCAGGAGCTGCCGCTGGTCGGGGTTCTCCATCAGCGCGCGCATCGCGCTCGAGTACGTCGACTTCGTGCTGTCGTTGCCGGCCGCCATGAGCAGGAAGAAGCCCATGACGATCTCGTGCTCCTCGAGCGTCTCCCCGTCGACCTCGGCGTGCACGAGCACGGAGGTCAGGTCGTCGGTCGGGTTCTCGCGCCGCTCGGCCATGAGCGCGTTGCAGCGCTCGAACAGGACGCCGATGTCGCGCTGGATCGCGGCGGGGATGTCCTCGGGCTCGAGGTTCTCGTCGCCGGCACCGAGCAGCTGGTTCATCAGCCGCGCCCAGGTGACGTCGTCCTCGGGCGGGATCCCCATGAACGACCCGATGACCCGCGCGACGACGGGCTGGGCGACGTCCTCGACGAGGTCGCAGGTGTCGCGGCCCTCGAGCCGGTCGAGCACGCCGCGCGCGATCGCGCGGATCTCGTCCTCGTGCTCGGCGATCCGCTTCGGCGTGAACCCGCGCTGGAAGAGCGCCTTGAGGCGGTCGTGCTTCGGCGGGTCCATCCCGATGAACATCGCGCGCGACAGCTCGATGGGGAAGATCGACTCGCTGATCGCGGTGACGCCGCCGAGCTCGGACGAGTAGGTCTCCCAGTCCTTGCTGACCGTGCGCACGTCGGCCTGCGTCGTGACGGACCACAGGCCCTTCTCGGCCGGGAACTCCTTGATCTCCTCGGTCCAGTGCACGGGGCACTCCGCGCGCAGCTGCTTGAACAGCTCGTGGGGCGGGCCGTTCTCCCAGAGCTCGCGGTCGAGGATGCGGAGATCGTTGAGCGAGACGGGTTCAGCGGCCATGGCGCGACGATACCTGACACAGTGTCAACTGGCTAGGCAGCCAAGTTCGGGTCGAACTCGTCCCGTAGCAGATAGTCCCGCAACGGGTACAGTCATGGTGTGTCCCAGTCTCCCGAGCATCTGTGCTCCGATCTCGCCTGGCTCCTGTCGCGTGCGAGCCATGGGCTCATGACCGAGATGACGGCCGCGCTCGAGGACCTCGGGCTGTCGCCGCGGGCGCGCTGCGTGCTGATGACCGCGCTCGAGGGCGAGTTCACGCAGATCGAGATCGCTCGGATGATCGGGGTGGACAAGACGACGATGGTCGTCACGCTCGACGAGCTCGAGCGCGTCGGCCTCGCCGAGCGCCGGCCGTCCTCGAAGGACCGCCGGGCGCGGGTGATCGCCGTGACCGCCAAGGGCAAGGCGATGGTGCGCAAGGGCGGGGAGGTCGTCAAGCGCGTGCAGGACGAGGTGCTCGAGACCCTGCCGGCCAAGGAGCGCGCCGCGCTCGTGGACGGGCTGCAGCGTCTCGTGAGCGAGCGGCTCGCAGAGCCTGCGCAGTGCGCGAGCCCGGTGCGACGGCGACGAGCCGCGTGACGGGTTCGAACCGGACGGTTCGAACCTAGATAGTCCCGAACGGGATCATTTGCTACGGTCCTTTCTCGTGCAACGAGAAGGGACGTACCGATGACCCAGACCGAAGACCGAAGCCGCTGGATCGCCCTCGTGGTGCTGTGCGCGGGGATGCTGATGGTGATCCTCGACCAGACGATCGTGAACGTCGCGCTGCCGTCGATCCAGGACGACCTCGAGTTCTCCCAGTCCGGTCTTGCGTGGGTCGTCAACGCGTACCTGATCGCGTTCGGCGGGCTGCTGCTGCTCTCCGGACGTCTCGGCGACCTCATCGGACGCAAGCGCGTCTTCATGTGGGGCCTCGGCGTCTTCACCGTCGCCTCGCTGCTGTGCGGGATCGCGCAGTCGCAGGAGGTGCTCATCGGCGCGCGGTTCCTCCAGGGAGCCGGCGGCGCGATGGCCTCCGCGGTGATCCTCGGGATGATCGTCACGATGTTCCCCGAGCCTCGCGACCAGGCGAAGGCGATCGGGATCTACAGCTTCGTCGCGTCGGCCGGAGCGTCCCTCGGCCTGCTGCTCGGCGGCGTGCTCACCCAGGCGATCAGCTGGCACTGGATCTTCTTCGTGAACCTGCCGATCGGCATCGCCGCGGCGTTCTTCGCCGTGCGGCTGATCGAGGACGAGGAGGGCATCGGGCTCGACCAGGGCGCTGACGTCCCCGGCGCCGTGCTCATCGTCGGCTCGCTCATGCTCGGCGTCTACACGATCGTCGAGGCGGCCGAGAACGGGTGGGCGTCGGCGCAGACGCTGATCCTCGGCGCCGTCGCCGCCGCGCTGCTCGTCGGCTTCATGGTCCGCCAGGCGCGTGTCGAGCACCCGCTCGTGCCGCTGCGGATCTTCCGCTCGCGCACGGTCAGCGCCGCGAACGTCGTCCAGGCGCTCATGGTCTCGGGCCTGTTCGGCGTGTTCTTCCTCGGCGCGCTCTACCTCCAGCGCGTGCTCGGCTACGACGCGGTCGAGGTCGGCCTGGCGTTCCTGCCTGTCGCGCTCGCGATCGGCATCCTGAGCGTCGGCTTCTCGGCGCGGCTCATCACCCGGTACGGGGCGGCGGCGACGCTGCTGCCCGGGCTCGTGCTCATCGCGGCGGGGCTCGTGCTCTTCGCGCGGATCCCGATCCAGGGCGAGTATTGGGGCGACCTGTTCCCGTCGATGGTGCTGCTCGGCGTCGGCGCCGGCCTGTCGTTCCCGTCGCTGATGACGCTCGCGATGTCCGGCGCCTCGCCGCAGGACGCGGGCCTCGCGTCGGGCCTCATCAACACGAGCGTGCAGGTCGGCGGCGCCCTCGGCCTCGCCGTCCTGGCGACGCTGTCGACGACGCGGACCGAGGACGCGCTCGCCGGCGGCGCGACCGACGCCGCCGCACTCGTCGACGGCTACCGCCTGGCGTTCTGGATCGCCGCCGGCCTCGTCGTCACCGCGGTGGTCATCGCCGCGACGCAGCTTCGCTCCTCGCCCGATCTCCTCCTCCAGGGCGAGGACGAACCGGCGGTCATCGGGCTCGACGGGAACCAGGAGCCCGTCGCGCTCGACAAGGCCGCCTAGGCGGAGATGCGGGCGGCGGCCTCGGTCGCCGCCCGCAGCCGCTTGGCGTGCTGCTTCGTGAGCTGGCCCTTCTCGAGCTGCCAGCCCCAGTTGCCGCCTTCTCGGCCGGGGACGTTCATGCGGGCCTCTCCGCCGAGGCCGAGGACGTCCTGGGTCTGCAGCATCGCCACGCGGGCGGGGGAGGAGAAGGTGAGCTCGATCAGCGACCACGACGGCTCGTCGGTCTCGCCGATCGCCGCGTCGATCTGCGCGCGCACCGGCGCCGCCGCGGTCTCGTACCAGCCGCGCAGCGTGTCGGAGTCGTGCGTGCCGCTGTAGGCGATCCGGTCCTCGGCGTGGTTCTCGATCCGGTGCGGCCCATCCGGGTCGTCGGGGTCGAAGCCGAACTGGAGGACCACCATCCCCGGCAGCCCGAGCGCGTCGCGCAGGCGGTCGACCGGCGGGGTGATCACGCCGAGGTCCTCGGCGATGAACGGCAGCGATCCGAGCTCGCGCAGCGCCGCCGCGAACGGCGCCGCGCCTGGCCCGCGCTTCCACGTGCCGTCGCGCGCGGTCGCGGCCTCCTCGGGCACGGCCCAGTACGCGACGAACCCGCGGAAGTGATCGATCCGCGCGACGTCGAACAGCTCCATGTTGCGCCGGAAGCGCTCGATCCACCAGCGGTAGCGGCGCCGCCGCAGCGCCGGCCAGTCGTAGATCGGGTTGCCCCACAGCTGGCCGTCGTCGCTGTACGCGTCGGGCGGCGCGCCCGCGACCTCGCCGGACCGAAACAGCTCGGGGTGCGAGACGTGGTCGGAGGAGCCCGGGGCGACGTAGATCGGGATGTCGCCAATGAGCTTCACGCCGCGCGTCGCGGCGTACGCGCGCAGCTCGCGCCACTCGCGGTCGAAGCGCACCTGGTCGGCGATCGCGCCCTCGCCGGCGAACGACGCCCAGTCGTCGATCCAGAACGCCTCGCGCTCGCGGAACGCCCGCTCCTCCGACGGCTCGACGCGCGCGTCGGGGTCGGCCAGCAACCCCGGCCACGCCGCGAACGCCGACGCCGACTTGTACGGAGAGCGGTGCTCGTCGGGCGGCCCGAGCGGCAGCATCTGCCACCACGACTGCCCCGCGGACGCCAGCCAGTCGACGAACTCGTGCGCATCGTCACCGAGTCGTCCCGACGGCAACGAGGTCGGGTGCAGCTGCACGCCAGAAGACCTGTGCAAGTTCATGAAACCGCGTTACGGACGGAGGCGAAGTGGACA
>CADCVT010000416.1 GCA_902806215.1 uncultured Solirubrobacteraceae bacterium
ACGAGGTCGGCGTCGGCGACGTCGCCCTGGACGAGCTCCACGTCGTCCTTGACCGGCTCGAGGCTCGCCAGGTTGCCGGCGTAGGTGAGCTTGTCGAGGACGACGACCTCGTCGCCGTGGTCGCGCACGCGGATGCGCACGAAGTTCGAGCCGATGAAGCCGGCCCCGCCGCAGACGAGCAGCTTCATGGGGTCAGGTGTCCTTTCACGCCGTCTTGCCAGGGAGGGAGGTGCACGCCGTCGTCGCGCTCGGTCTCCAGCACGCTGAACGCGGGACGCTTGGTCGGGGTGGGGTACTCGCTGCTCGGGATCGCGACCACGCGGCAGTCGAGGTCGGCGACGCGCATGGCCTCGACCGCGAGCTCGAACCAGGAGCAGCGGCCGCTGTTGGCGGCATGGAAGATGCCCGCGCCCTTGCGTTGCACGACGTCGACGAGGGCGGTGCTCAGGTGGCCGGTCCACGTCGGGGAGCCGACCTGGTCGAAGACGACCCTGACCTCGGCGCGCTCGCGGCCCAGGCGCAGCATGGTGTCCACGAAGTTCGGACCGCCCTCGCCGTAGAGCCACGCGGTGCGAACCACGGCATGCGACGAGGACGCGCCGAGCACCTGCTCCTCCCCGGCGAGCTTGGTCCTGCCGTACGCGCCAGTCGGAGCCGGGGCTGATGACTCGGTGTAGGCCTCACTCGCTGAGCCGTCGAACACGTAGTCGGTCGACAGGTGGACCACGTAGGGCGCCGCCCGCGCGACGTTGCCCGCGGCGTCCGCGTTGATGCGAAACGCGAGCTCCTCGTCCTCCTCGGCCTTGTCGACCGCGGTGTAGGCGGCGCAGTTGACGACCGCGTCGGGCTCCACGTCGGAGACGAACCGCGAGACGGCATCGGCGTCGGTGAGGTCGAGCTCGGGCAGGTCCGTGCCCCGCACCTCGTGTCCGCGCGAGCGCAGGGCATCGACGACGCGATGGCCGAGCATGCCATGCGCGCCCGTGACCAGCACGCGCATCTACAGGATCCCGATCTCGCTGTTGTCGCCCACCATGAACCGGAACGCGCGAGGCTGGCCTTTGGACCGGCCTATCGCGACGTTGCGGCCGAGCAGGCTCGACTCCATGCGGCCGTCGAGCTGCCGCACCGACGAGCCCTCGAGGAGGATCGAGTGCTCGACCTCGGCGTTCTCGATCACGCAGCCGGGGCCGACCGCGGTGTACGGGCCGATGTAGCAGTCGCTAAGGCGCGCGCCGGCGCCGATGATCGCCGGACCTCGGACCGTGCTGCGCTCGAGCCGGGCCCCCGCTTCGATGATCACGCGGCCGTGGGTCGTCGAGTCGACCATCTCGCCGCCGACGACCGGCTCGATCGTGTCGAGCACGAGGCGGTTGGCCTCGAGCATGTCGTCGAGGCGGCCGGTGTCCTTCCACCAGCCGCGGACGATGTGCGGCTCGACGCGCTTGCCGCCGTCGACGAGGAACTGGATCGCGTCGGTGATCTCGAGCTCGCCGCGGCCTGACGGCTCGATCGCGCGGGCGGCGTCGTGGATGCCGGCGGTGAACATGTACACGCCGCACAGCGCGAGGTCGGTCTTCGGCTCCGGCGGCTTCTCGACCAGGCGCTTGACGCTGCCGTCGGCGTCGACCTCGGCCACCCCGTAGTTCTCGGGGTCGGGCACGGGCGTGAGGAGGATGAGCGCGTCGGGCTCGTTGGTGCGGAACGCGTCGACGAGGTCGGTCATGCCGCCCTGGAGGAGGTTGTCGCCGAGGTACATGACGAACGGGCTCGTGCCCAGGAACGGCTCCGCGGTGAGCACCGCGTGCGCGAGGCCGGCGGGCTCGTCCTGGAGGATGTACGAGATCCGCACGCCGAACTCGGAACCGTCGCCGGTGACCTGCTTGATCTCCTCGCCGGTCTCGGGCGCGATGATGATCCCGATCTCCTCGATGCCCGCAGCGGCCATCGCCTCGATGCCGTAGAACAGCACCGGCTTGTTCGCGACGGGCACGAGCTGCTTGGCGCTCGTGTAGGTGATCGGGCGCAGACGCGTCCCGCGGCCGCCCGAGAGGATCAGGCCTTTGAGGGGCTCCATGGCAGCGGCTGAGGCTAGTACACCCATACCGCGCATGGGCGTCCTAGCGAGGCCCGTCGTCGGGCTCCTGCTCGCCGAGCTGGTTGAGCAGCTCGACGAACTCGTCGGGCGGGGTGATCTGCACCGCGTCGTCGGTGACCTCCGTCTGGATCCGCCGCACCTCGCCGGGGCGCCACCAGTACAGGTGCGGGCTGATCGAGCCGGGGCCGTCGACGAAGTTCCCGTGAGCCCACTGCGCCGACGTCGTCACGACGCCGACGACGCGCAGGTCGGTGATGGGGTGGATCCACGCGACGTGCCGGTTCGGGACCGCGACGAGCGCGCCGTTCGGCGGGATCTCGCCGGCGGTCTGCTCGGGCCACAGGACCTGTGACGCGGTGAAGAAGCTGTCGCCGATGGTCAGCCACGCGACGGCGCCGTCGCCGAGCTCGGCCGGCTCGGTCTCGAGGCCGGGCTCCGCGCGCGTGTTGCGCTCGGCGATCGCGAACGCCTGCTCCTCGGAGAGGCCCCAGGCGGCGAGGTGGTCGGGCTTGGCGTTCGTCACCGACTGCGGGAAGTCGAGCGCGAGCACGACCAGGAGGTCGTCCGCGAAGGGCTTGGCGACGAGCTCGAGGTTCTCGGGCAGCTGATCGCGCGCCCACAGGCGGAGCTTGAGGATCGCGCGCGCCTCCTCGACGCCCATGTCGCCGGCGTCGGGCTGGTTCGTGACCGCGCCGAAGTGCGCCGCGGCGAGCCCGTTCCACTCCTCGTGCGGCGCGCCGCGCAGCGTCTGCGCGAGGTTCGACAGGCCGAGCTGCACGGGCTCGCCGTCGACCTCGATCTCGACGACGCCGTCGCCCCATGTGCGCTCGTGCCCGAGGGCCTCCAGGGTGAGGTCGACGACGCCGAGGAACGCGCGGTACTCCTCGCGGTCGAAGAACGACGCCCACTCAGGGATCGGCGGGTCCGGCTCCTGGTCACGGCGGCGGAAGAGGCGCATGGGCGCTCTCCTACCCGTGGCGGTCCACCCGGACTAGTAGACGCCCGAGCCGAGCTTGCGGTGGTCCCAGGTCGCGCGCTCGCGCTCGACGAAGCGCATCGCGACGCGCTTGGAAGCCTGCTTGAGCACCATGGCGCGAACCTCGTCACCCATGTCGCCACCGGTGTAGCGGCCGAAGATCTCCATGCCGAGGTCGGCGACCCGCTCGACGTCGCGGACGACCTCGACGTCGGTCTTGAACATCACGCAGCGGAGCTCCTGGTACTCCTCGCCGGCCTCGACCTGCAGCGTCGCGCGGGCGTCGCGCTCGAGGTTCTTGACCTTCTGCGACTTGGCGAACGTCCAGGCCCATAGCTCCCCGTCACGCACGACGTACCAGAGCGGCATGAGGTGAGGGAACCCGTCCTTGCCGTTCGTCGCGCACACGAGGACCTTCTGCTCCTCGAGGAACGCGAGGACCTCGTCGTCGGTCATCTTGATCTGGTCACGGCGGCTCACGCCGCGGACCCTAATGGACCGCTCCAGTGTCGTGAGTCAAAAGTTCGCGGGCATCTGGCGGCGCCGCTCTCGCGCAGACACGATTCGGCATCCGCCAGCTGCACACGAACTTCCGACTCACGACACTAGGCGGCGGTGGTCGTGCGGAGGCGCTCGACCGCCGCGCGGACCGCGTCGCGCGCCTCGGCGGGCTCGAGGATGGCGGCGTCGCCCGCCTCCTTGAGGATCTCGCGGACGAGCCAGTCCGCACCCTTGTAGCCGCGCTCGATGATGATCGCGCCGTCCTCGAGCTCCTCGGCGACGCGGTGCTCCTCGCGCTCCCAGCGGGCGCGCTCGGGCGACACCCAGATCCGTGCGGTGCGCGACGCCTCGAGCTCGCCGGTCGTCGTCCACCCGTCGACCTCGGCGGCGGCGAGCGCGTCGGTGCGCGGCTCGAACGTCTCCTCGGTGACCTCGACCGTCTTGATGCGGTCCAGGCGGAACGAGCGCACGTCGTCCTTCGCGCGATCGAACACCGAGACGTACCAGCCCTCGAGCCCGTTGAAGAGCCGGTGCGGCTCGACGACGCGCTCGGACAGCTCGTCGACGTGCTCCTTGTAGTACTCCAGCCGCACGACGCGTCGCTCCTCGATCGCCAGCGAGATGCGGCGCGCGATGTCGGGATCGTCGGCGGTCGGGCTGGCGATGTGGAGCTGGTCGCGCGGGTCCTCGCCGCCGAGCGCGGCGACGATCTTGTCGCGCGCGGTGCGCAGCGCACCCGAGGGGAGGTGCTCGCCGATGAGGTCGATCGCGGCGACGAGCGCCTTCGCCTCGACCGGCAGCAGCCGGGCCGGCCGCGCGAAGTTGTCGGCGTACGGCTCGGGGTCGACCTCGATCCGCCCGTCGTCGTGGACCTCGGCGTAGAGCACGTACGTCCCGCCGCCGAACGAGACCACGTTGAGCACGTTGACGTCCTCGCGCAGCTCCTGCGCGGAGACCTGCACACGCTCGCGGACCTCCTCCTCGCGCAGGTCCTGCCCGCGCCGTCCGGCCTCGATGAGGATGCTCGCGAGCGTGGCGAGCCGCGCGAAGCGCTCGGGCCGGATCGAGGTCTCCTTCTTCGAGACGGGAGCGGCCGCCTCGGGGGCGCCGTCGTCGTCCGCCGCGCGCGCCGCGACGGCGGGAGCGAGGTCGGGCCCCTCCGTATGACGCTCGTAGAGCCGGTCGACCCGTTCGGCGACCTCGTCGACCAGCGCCGGCGGCGAGAGCACCCGCGCGTTCTCGCGCAGCCCGAGCACGAACGACGCGAGCTGGCGCGCGTCGGCGTAGTCAGTGGTGAAGACGATCCCGTCGTCGACGTGCCGCACCGACCCGAAGTGCCCGTACGTGCGCTCGACCTGCCAGCCGATGCGGTCGGACACCCACACCTCGGCGGTCGTCTTCGCGTCGCCGAACTGCCAGCTGCCGCGGCCCGCGTACGCGCGCGGGTCGAAGTCCTTCGGCCGCTTGAAGTCGTGCTCGGCCTTCGTCGCGTACGCGACCTTGCCGCGGATCCGGTCGAGGCGGAAGACCCGCATGGCGTCGCGCTCGTGCGACAGGCCGACGAGGTAGAACTGGCCGTCCTGGAAGAGCAGGTGATACGGGTCGACCTTGCGCGCGTCGAGCGAGTCGCGCTGCAGCGAGTAGTAGTCGAAGGTGATCGTCTTGTTGCGGAAGATCGCCGTCTCGATCTTCGCCAGCCGCTGCGAGAGCTCGTGGCCGCCCGCCGAGGCGGTGATGTTGAGCTTCAGCCCGTCGGTCGTGTTCAGCGGCGAAGGCCGGCCCCACGTGATCTGCTGCAGCGCGAGGCGCAGCGGCTCGGCGTAGGCGAACTCCCCGTCGAGCAGCGACAGCGCGGTCGACAGCGCCGCGAGCTCCTCGTCGTCGAAGGCGATGGCGGGGAGGTGGAAGTTCTCCGGCCGCAGCGAGTACGTCTCCTGCTCGCCGCCCGCGTCGATCGGCTTGTCGACGGTCAGCTGGATGCCCAGCGACTCGAGCTCCGCCCGGTCGGCGTAGAAGCGGCGCGCGAACGCGTCCTCGTTCATGCCGCTGTATCCCTCGACGTCGCGGCGGATCTCGAGGGCCGTCACCGGACGGCGCTCCGCCATCAGGTACGAGATCAGCGACAGCTGCCGGATCAGCTTCTCGGTGTCCTTCGCCATGTACGGGGCTCACGATAGGGCGCCCACCGGGACCTGGGCCCGCGATCGCCCGCTCTTTGCGGCCTTTCGTGACCGTATGCTTGGACCACGTGACGAAGCTCGTCGTGATCGACGACCATGAGGCCCTCCGCGGGGGACTCGAGGTCCTGCTCGAGCAGAGCGGCTTCGAGGTGGTCGGCGTGGCCGGCAACCTCGCGGCGGGGCTCGACCTGTTCGAGCACTCCGAGCCCGACGTCGCGCTGATCGACATCCGCCTGCCCGACGGCAGCGGGATCGACCTCACCCGGGAGCTCCTGGCGAAGAACCCCGAGCTGGCGGTCGTCCTCTACACGGGCGACGCCGACGCCGACCTCCTGTACGAGGGCCTGGACTCCGGCGCGCGCGGCTACGCGCTCAAGGCCGGGTCGATGGACGAGCTGCTCGCCGCCCTGCGCCAGGTGGCCGCCGGCGGCTCCTACGTCGACCCGCGCCTGGACCGGATCCTGCTCTCCCCGCGCGCGACGTCGCACGTGCCGCAGCTCTCGCCGCGCGAGCGCGAGATCATGCACCTCATGGCCGAGGGCATGACCGCGGACGCGATCGGCGCGAAGATCACCGTCTCGGTCGAGACCGTCCGGACCCACGTGCGCAACGTGATCCGCAAGCTCCAGGCGCGCAACCGCGTCCACGCGATCGCGCTGGCGCTCGAGCGCGGCGAGATCGCGCTCGACGCCGACGGCGGCCGCCAGGATCGCTTCTCTCGCGATGGCTGACGAGCCGGACCCCCTGCGCCGCCTCGTCCACGACCTCCGGAGCCCGCTGGCGATCGTCGACGGCTTCGCGGGGCTCCTCGCGCGCCCGGATCTCCCGGACGAGAAGCGCGCGGACTACGTCGAGCGGATCTCTGCCGCGGCGGCCGAGATGCGCGCGCTGCTCGACGCCGCGCCGAAGGACTAGCGTCCTGATTCAGAAGTTCGCGGGCATCTGGCGGCGCCATTCGACATCCACCAGCTGCAAACGAACTTCCGAATCACGACACTAGGCCGCGCGCGCGGCGGGCTGCGCGGCCGCGGCCGCCGCGACCTCGCCGAAGTACGCGTTGCCGTTGAGCGCACGGTCGTACCCTGACCAGCGCGCGCCGTCGGCGAGGTTCTGCTCGAGCCGGTCGAACGAGCCGAGCCGGCCGCCGAGGTTGTCGCAGAAGTGCACGAGCGTCGCCTCGCGCGTGCACGGCACGACCGGGCTGCCGTGCTCGAGCGCGCCGTGGTGGCTGAGGATGATGTGCAGCACCGCCTGCGCGAGCGCGGGCGGGAAGCCCTCGACCTGCTCGATCGCGCGGCGCACGAAGTAGTAGCCGAGCGGGATCTCGCCCTGCAGACGCCCCGCGTCGGTCAGGTCGATCGGCATCGGGTCCGCGCTGTAGGCCTCGAGCTTGCCGATGTCGTGCAGCAGCGCGCCCGTCACCGCGACGTCGCGATCGATCCCCGGGAACGTCGCGCTGATCGCGCTGACCGCCTGCGCGACCGACAGCGAGTGCTCGAGCAGGCCGTGCCGGTAGGCCTGGTGGAACAGCTTCGCGGCCGGGGCGTCGCGGAACTTCGCCCACGTCGGCGTGTCCTCGCCGAACACGCCGTCGAGGAGCGCGCGCAGGTGCGGCTCGCGCACGGTCGCGACGAGCTCACGGAGGTCGGCCTCCATCTGCTCGAGCGGTCGCGGCGGACCTTGTTGCACGGACTGCGTCACCTCCATCGCGAGGCGCAAGATAGGTACCGGAGCGGACGGTCAACCGGCGGTGACGACCCACCCGATTGGGTCGGTCCCGAACCGTCAACCGCCGTAGAAGCGCACCGCACGGTCCGCGAGCTCGCGGGTCCCGCGCTCGTTGCCGATCGCGTTGAAGAAGATCGCCGCGCCCGGGATCATGCGGCCGGCCATGTGCCGCCCGCCGCGTGCCGCGGCCGCGCGGGCGAGGCGCCCGAGGAGCGCGTCCTCCTCGTCCGAGCGGGAGGTCACCTTGCGCGCCGCCGACGCGGCGACCGACCGCCCGGCGCCGTCGAGCGCCTCCCGCGCCTCGAGCGGGTTCTCGTAGAGCTCCCACAGCACGAGCAGCTCGGCCGGCCGCATCGGGTCGCGCGGGTCGAACCCGTAGGCCGCCGCGACGTAGAAGACGAGTCGCGACTGGATCCAGCCGACCGCCGCGAGATCGGGCAGCACGGTCATCCAGCCGCCGACGCCGGTCGCCGCACCTCCGAAGCGCGCGTACCGCGCGTGCGACTTCTTGGCGCGCTTGGCCAGCTTCGCCGGAGCCTCGCCCGCGTGCTCGGCCGCCCACTCCGCGGCGGCCGGGCCGTGGCGCTCGGCCGCGGCGAGCGCGAGATGCTCGGGCGCACGCGCGGGATCGGCGCGCAGGCGGGCGATCAGGGACTCGGGTGGGGCGGGGGCCGTCTCGGTGCTCACTCCACGATGATGCCCGCCGATGGCCCAGAACAAGTGGATGACGCTCGTCGCGGTCTGTGTCGCGACGTTCATGCTGCTGATCGACATCACCGTCGTGAACGTCGCGCTCCCCGACATCCGGGAGTCGCTGGACGCCTCGTTCACCGACCTGCAGTGGGTCGTCGACGCGTACGCGCTGGCGCTCGCCGCGCTGCTGCTGGCGAGCGGCTCGCTGGCCGACCGGCTCGGCCGGCGCCTCGTCTTCGTCGCCGGCCTCGTGATCTTCACGGTCGCGAGCGTCCTCTGCGGGCTCGCGACGAGCCCGGACTGGCTCAACGCGGCCCGCGCGCTGCAGGGCGTCGGCGGCGCGGCGATGTTCGCGACGAGCCTCGCGCTGCTGGCGCAGGCGTTCCAGGGCGCCGAGCGCGGCACCGCGATCGGCATCTGGGGCGCGTCGATCGGCGCCGCGGTGGCGGTCGGCCCGCTCGTCGGCGGCGCGCTGACCGAGTCGCTCGGGTGGGAGTGGATCTTCTTCGTCAACGTCCCGATCGGCGCGGTCGCCGTCTTCCTCACACTCGGGTACGTCGGCGAGTCGCGCGACCCGAACGCCGCCGGGATCGACTGGGGCGGGCTCGTCACGTTCAGCGGCGCGCTCTTCGCGCTCGTCTACGCGCTCGTGCGCGGCAACGCCGAGGGATGGGGGAGCGCGCTCATCGTCGGGCTCCTCGTCGCGAGCGCGGTGCTGCTCGCCGCGTTCGTCGCGATCGAGCACCGCCGCGCGGACCCGATGTTCGACCTCGCGCTGCTGCGCCGCCGCGCGTTCGCCGGCGTCTCCATCGCCGCGTTCGCGCTCAGCGCGTCGATGTTCGCGATGTTCCTCTACCTCACGCTCTACATCCAGAACCAGCTCGCCTTCGAGCCGCTGGAGGCCGGGCTGCGGTTCCTGCCGATCACGCTCGTCTCGTTCGCCGTCGCGCCGATCAGCGGCAAGCTCTCCTCGCGCGTCTCGATCGGCGTGCTCGCCGGCACGGGCCTCGCGCTCGTCGGGACCGGGCTGCTGCTCATGCGCGCGGTCGAGCCGGGGAGCGAGTGGACCGTCCTGCTGCCGGGCTTCCTCATCGCCGGCGCCGGCGTCGGCCTGACGAACCCGGCGATCGCCTCCGGCGCGGTCGGCGTCGTCGAGCCGGCCCGCGCGGGCATGGCGAGCGGCATCAACTCGACGTTCCGCCAGGTCGGGATCGCGACGGGGATCGCCGGGCTCGGCGCCCTGTTTCAGAGCCGGATCCTCGCCGGCACCGAGGAGGCGCTCGCCGCATACGCGCAGGCCGAGGCGAGCCCGGCGCAGGGGCCGCCGATCGACGGGGAGACCCTGTCGTCGCTGCCGCTCAGCGCGTTCCCGGGCGAGACCCGCTCGGCGGTCGAGATCGGCTTCGTGGGCGCGCTCGACGACGTCCTGCTCGTCTCCGTGGTCGTCGCGTTCGCTGGAAGCGCGCTGTGCTTCGCGCTCATCCGCAAGAGCGACTGCGCGCCAGCGCACTGACCCCACGGGGGTTGTGAGGGGGCGGAGCCCCCTACCTCCGGGGGAGTGATTACGCTGCAAAGCGCACATGCAGCCGCTCATCGAGCATCGTGTCGAGCTCGCCGGGTTCTCAACCCGTGC
Organism: uncultured Solirubrobacteraceae bacterium; assembly: GCA_902806215.1. Taxonomy (GTDB): domain Bacteria; phylum Actinomycetota; class Thermoleophilia; order Solirubrobacterales; family Solirubrobacteraceae; genus CADCVT01. The sequence goes on from CADCVT010000416.1 coordinate 9,810, forward strand.
CCTGGAGCTCGAGGGCGACGGGCCGCCGCTGCTGCTCCTGCACGGGTTCGCCGACAGCGCTGACACGTGGCGCCGGGTGCTCGACCGCCTGGCGCGCCAGGACCGGCGCGCGCTCGCGCTCGACCTCCCCGGCTTCGGCGCGGCCGACAGGCTGACGCCGGGCCCGGTGCTCCCGCAGTGGGACGCGTTCGCGCGCGCCGCGATCGAGCACCTCGCCGACGAGGCCGGCGCGGAGGTCGTGCTGTCGGGCAACTCGCTCGGCGGCTGCATCTCGCTGCGTGCCGGCGAGCACGCGCACGAGCTGCCGCTCAAGGGCGTCGTCCCCGTCGCTCCCGCCGGCCTCGACATGCCCGCGTGGTTCGCCGTCATCGAGCGCGACCCGCTCGTGCGCTTCGTGCTCTCGACACCAGTGCCGCTGCCGAGCCGCGTCCTGCGCCCGATCGTCGGCGAGGCCTACCGGCAGCTCGCGTTCGCGCAGCCGCGCAAGGCGGCGGGCGAGGTCGTGCGCGCGTTCACCGAGCACCACCGCACGAAGGAGTCCGTGCAGAGCTTCCTCGACACGGGCCGGCGCCTGCTCCCCGAGCTGAACGGCTGCTTCGCGCTCGATCAGGTGACCTGCCCGGTGCTGCTCGTCTGGGGCGACCGCGACCGGATGGTCACCCACCGCGGCGCGCGCCACGTCGTCGAGGCGCTGCCCGAGACGACCTACGAGCTGCTCGAGGGCGTCGGGCACTGCCCGCAGGTCGAGGCGGCCGACCGCGTCACACGTCTGCTCACCGAGTTCGCGGCGGCCCCGCAGCAGCGCGCCGCGTAGGGCGCTCCGCGCCCGCCGACCGCAGGTTCCGCGAGCTAGCATCGTCTCTTGACGCAATGCTCCCGACGCTCCCCGGACCCGGACAGCTCTCGGACGCCGCCGCGAACCTGTTCGACAAGGTCGTGCGCGGTGGCGTCGCCGACCTGCGGACCACGCCCGCGCGGATCATCCACGAGGGGCCGCAGTGCACGGTCTTCCGCTACCTCGAGCGCGACGGCGTGCGGTACGACAAGCCGCCCGTGCTGCTCGTCCCGCCGCTGGCCGCGCCGGCGCTCTGCTTCGACCTGCGCCGCGGGCACTCGCTCGCCGAGCACCTGCTGCGCCAGGGCCATCCGACGTACCTCGTCGAGTACGGCGCGATCTCGTTCTCCGACCGCGAGCTCGGCCTCGAGCACTGGGTCGAGGACGTCATCCCGACCGCGGTGCGCGCCGTCTCGGAGGCCGCGGGCGGGGAGTCGGTCCAGCTCGTGGGCTGGTGCCTCGGCGGGATCATGTCGCTGCTGTCGATCGCGGGTGACCCGGATCTGCCGGTGGGAGCGATCGGGCTCGTCGCGAGCCCGTTCGACTTCACGCGGGTGCGGCTCATGGCGCCGATCCGCCCGGTCGCGAACCTCACGAACGGCGCGCTGCTCAGCCAGGTCTACCGGACCCTCGGCGGCGCGCCCGCGCCGATCGTGCGCCGGGCCTTCCAGCTGACGTCGATCGACAAGGAGATCACCCGCCCGTACGCGATCCTCCGCCACCTGCACGACCGCGACTGGCTCGCGCACCTCGAGGCGGTCGACCGGTTCATGGCGGGCATGCACGCGTACCCCGGGCGCACGTTCGGGCAGCTCTACCACCAGTTCTTCCGTGTCAACGACCTCGCCGACGGCCACACGGTCCTGTCGGACAAGGAGATCGACCTCGCCGACGTGCGCGTCCCGGTGCTGTCGGTGGCGGGCAAGACCGACGTGCTCGCGCCGCAGCCGGCCGTCCACCACGTCGCCGAGCTGCTGCCCAACGCGCCGCAGGTGCGCCTCGAGCAGTCGCCGGGAGGCCACCTCGGGGTGCTCACGGGCAGGTCGGCGCGCCAGACGACGTGGCGCTACCTCGACGAGTTCCTGTCCGAGGCCGGCGCCACCGCCGAGACGCAAGGTTCCTTGCGAGCCGCTTGAGCCTCGCGGGTACCCTGAGCCGGACTGTGGATCTTCGCCGCCGGTTCATCCTTCCCTTCCTGCTGGTCGGACTCGTGCAGGCCCCGTCCGCGCTCGCGCAGGACCAGGTCATCGCGCCCGGCGTGAAGGCCGGCGGGGTCGACCTCGGCGGCCAGACGATCGAGAGCGCGGCCACGAACCTCGACCTCGCGCTGCGCCCGCAGCTCGAGCGGCCGGTCGACGTCGTCGTCGGCGCCGAGAGCTTCCGCCTCGACGCGCTCGCCGCGAAGGTGAAGTTCGACCCGCTCGTCACCGCCAAGCGCGCGTACTACGCCGGACGTGATGCGGGTCCCGCCCGCCCGCCGATCGTGGAGGTCCCGCTCGCGTACTCGTGGTCCAAGCGCGCGATCCGGGCGTTCGCCGCCGACGTCGACAAGAAGGTGTCGCGAGCGCCGCGCGAGGCGACCGTGAAGATCACGCTGCGTCGCATGGTCATCCGCCGCGGCAAGAACGGCCGGACGATCAACGAGGCCTCGCTCGCCCGCCGGATCGACCTCACCTTCGCCGACCAGCTCCGCCCGCGGGCGATGCGCGCGCGGTTCCGTCCCGACCGCCCGTCGACGACGACCGAGCGCCTGCGCCGCCAGTACGGCACGGTCATCACCGTCGACCGCAACAACCGCAAGCTCCGCCTGTTCAAGCGCCTGAAGCTCTCGAAGACGTACGGCATCGCCATCGGGGCCGCCGGGTTCGACACGCCGTCGGGCCAGTTCCGGATCCAGAGCAAGCAGGTCAACCCCGCCTGGCACGTGCCCAACAGCGACTGGGCCGGCGGCCTGCAGGGCCAGACGATCCCGGGCGGCGCGCCGAACAACCC